>JAOUGT010000164.1 GCA_029865485.1 Nitrospira sp. | reverse complement strand
CAGGCTCTCAAGTGTATCGGCCAAGGCCTTCAGTCCCTGCCCGGAACGACCGTTCACTCCGCGCAGCGCATCAAACGGTCGTTCGGCTTTGACGATGGCTGCGAGCAAATCCTGAGCCTTCTTCGGACCGACGCCTTCCACTAACAGCAGCACACGATGCCAGCTGACCGTATCAAGCGGGTTTGCAACGACCCGCACATGGGCCAGTAAATCTTTGACATGGGCAGTCTCGATAAACTTCACCCCCCCGCGCTTGATAAAGGGCAACCCCTTGCGGGAGAGCTCAATTTCCAAGTCAAACGAGTGAAAGCTCGAACGAAACAAGACGGCCACCTCACTCAGCGGCACGCCTTCTTCACGAAGCTCAAGAATCTTCTGCGCGATGAAGCGTGATTGCGCATTTTCACCCGCGGCTTCGACTAATGCCGGTAACGGCCCATCGATCTTTCTTGTAAAGAGACGCTTGGTATACTTCTCGGTTGCTTCTTCGATCACACAGTTGGCCAAGTTCAAAATCGGCTGGGTGCTGCGGTAGTTCTCTTCGAGCTTATAAACCGTCGTGCCTGGGAACAGCTCCGGAAACTCCATAATGTTTTTAAAGGTCGCACCCCGAAACGCATAGATGGACTGCGAGTCATCGCCGACCACCATTACATTCTGATATGTCGTGGCTAACTGACGAATCACCTCGGCTTGCAGCCGATTGGTGTCTTGATACTCATCGACGAGGATATAGCGATATTGACGCGAAATGGTCGTGCGAGCGGCCTCGTCGAACAAGAGGAGCTGTCGCAGCATGACCAGCAGATCGTCGTAATCCAACAATTGCTTCTGCCGCTTCGCCGCCTCATAAGCCTTCTGGAGTCGCCCCAGATCCTCCGAGTGATCCGCAAAGTGGCTGAACTCTTCCAGAATGATCTCGTCGAGACTGCGCAAGGTGTTCGCACTCTTGCTGATCATCTCCATGATCGTCCCCTTGCGGGGAAAGCGCTTATCTTTTTCGTTCAATCCCAGCTGCGATCGAACCAGGGCGATCAAATCCTCCGCATCGCCGCGATCCAGAATTGTGAACCCCGGCTCGACTCCGATTGATCGACCGTACCGCCGCAACAACAAATTCGCCACAGAGTGAAAGGTCCCTCCGCAGACTCGACGACTACTCGTGCCAATCAGATCGCCGGCCCTGTCGAGCATTTCCTGAGCCGACTTGCGGGTGAACGTCAATAACAAGACATTCGAGGGGTCCACGCCGGAATCGATAAGATACGCGACACGATAGACCAACGTGCGGGTCTTGCCGCTGCCAGCCCCCGCAATGACCAGAGAAGGACCATCCCCCGCCGTCACCGCGGCCAACTGCTGAGGATTCAAGGCCGCCGCATAGTCGATGGACAACGTGCGCGGTGCCGCCTCTTCGGTCGGCCGTTTTAAAACATAGGTCTTAACTTCTCGTTCCATGAGAAATAAGATTGGGACGGTTACACGGTTCGATTCTTCGTGAAGAACTGCTCCTATACCATAACTCTGTCTGCCTTTTATACAGACACCATGGTCCAGAGCTTGTAGATCAACGAGATGGTGAATGCAATCGTAAGCAGCAAGAGCGCACCCGTGCCTCCGATAATTCCGGCCACATAGAACCAATCGGCATGGGTTTCACGATCCGGCTTCAGGACTGCCTCTCGGAGCAACACCGCATTTCTCGCGTGACTTCGAAACCAGACCGAGAAGAGATCTCCGACGATTGGAACCGCCCCGATCGTACCATTGATCAGAAGATTGAGACTCATGCGGGCAAGCACAATGCGTGGCAACTGAAGTCGCGTCGCAATGCCTAGGATGACCGTCCCAATGAGATTGGCGATGACATCGCCGATCCCAGGAATGAGTCCAAGTAATGGATCCAATCCAATCAACCACGACGTCCCAGGAATTTTGATCGACGCATCCAGCACCTTGGCCAAAATATCCGCGATCGCGAGCAAGTGCTCACGCCCCTCGTCGCGCGGCAACACTGTGACCCGTGGCTCTGCTGCTTTATTTTGCTCAGACCTGGGTTCCACCCGAATAGCTGTTCAATACGGTCGAGTCTTCACTTTATCGAAGCCAATGCGGTATGGGCAACTTCGCTCCACACCAATTTCATGTACCACACACTTCCGCCAAAGCACACAACCGGCCGAGACACAATGCCAGATGCAATTGACTGTTGGTTGTGTCCACATGAACTCGGAGATTGCTTCCCAAGGAATGGATCAGTCAATCTACCTCTTTGCTCCCCAGGCATGGCTCCGTTATAATCCGCGTGCCCTTCAACAAACCCATGGCTATCACCAATACAGAATACAACGACCGCCTTCGCCAACTGGCCGAGCTGATGCTCGCCGTGTCGGGTGAATCGGTCACGATGATGAAGCGCAATGCCCCGGAGCAGGCGCTGAAGCTCAAGCGTCCGGATGAGTGGGGCATCTATCTGGAATTTCTCAAAATCATGTTCAATCTCACGGACCGCCTGGTTGCCCTGCACATTCCGCTGAAGGATCAGCTGGAATTCATGAACGGGCTGGAAGATGCGGTCACGCAACAGTTGAAGCAGGCGCTGGAACCGGCCTTCGGCAACAATGCGGATCAGATGGAAATCGTGATGACGATCGGCACCACCGTGGCCGAGAGCCGCCAGACCTATGAGCACTACAAATTCCTGATCACTGAAGACTCCAAGACCAAAACCGAGATGTTCCGCGAATTCGGTGAAAACGTGGCTGAAGCACTCGGCGCACCACGCAACGCACAGCTCAGTGCGGCAGCATCACTCTGCGCCAGTGCCGTGGTCCCAGCTCTCAGCGCCGTGCTGCAAGGGCAGGCGCCGCCTGCTCAGAGTCCGTCGCAGCTGAGCTCTCCCACAAATGAGCGCTCGGCTGAACAGAAACCATCAACCGGCCAAGAGATCAAGCTCGTCAGCTTGATGTCGAGCATATCCGGCGAAGAAGTCGAAACCCGCTGGGGCCTCCACCCTCGGTTCCGTGACGATCTCACGCCCTCCGAACTTCAGCAGCTCACCAAGCTCTTGAACCGTGTCGCAAAAATCCTTGGCGAACGGTATGCCGCCGTGGCATTCTCTAAAGAGTGGGCCACGTGGCATAAGGCCGGGCACGCCTAATTCCCACCGGCAGTCACCCATCATTTGCTCATACGCATTACTCGCTTGACCAAAGGAGTGTTTGTGGATTCTCAAAATTCGACGAAGAGTTCGCTCCCTCAGAACCTGAATCGTCTCCCTGAACTGGCACGGAATCTCTGGTGGAGCTGGACCCTCGAAGCTCGCCAGCTGTTTGAAACCATCGATCCGACCCTGTGGTTTCTGACAAACCATAATCCCGTCAAGCTCCTTGCTGATATCCAGTCGGACCGGCTGACGCGCCTGGCTGAGGATCCCTCGTTCCTTCGCCAATATTCGGCCGTCTTCCGCCAGTTCGATGAATACCTGGCAAACAAGAAAAGCTGGGTCGGCACCCATCATGCCGACCTGACAAAGAAAACCATCGCGTACTTCTCGGCCGAGTTCGGGCTCCACGCCTCCGTACCGATTTATAGCGGCGGGTTAGGGATCTTGGCCGGAGACCACTGTAAGGAAGCGAGCGATCTCGGGCTGCCGCTTGTCGGTGTCGGATTCATGTACCCCCAAGGCTATTTCCGTCAGCGCATTACACCCGAAGGCTGGCAAGAAGCAGCCTACGCGCCTTTTAACCGCGATGAGTCGCCCATACATTTAGCCCAGACTCCATCCGGAGAAGCCTGTCGATTTACCGTCGACATGGGCAATCGGCGCGTCACCGCTGCAGTCTGGAAACTGTTGGTGGGCAGGATCACCCTGCTTCTCATCGATACGGATGTGCCTGAGAACAGTCCTGAGGACCGAGCCCTCTCCGCCCGGCTGTATGGCGGAGATCAAGAAATGCGGATCTGCCAGGAGATTCTCCTGGGAATCGGCGGCGTGCGCATGTTGCGATCGCTTGGGATCTCACCGTCGGTGTGGCATGCCAATGAAGGACATTCGGCCTTCCTGACCTTGGAGCGGGTACGCGAGTTCGTTCAAAAGGGTTCGTCTCATGCGGAAGCCTGCGAGTTGGTGCGTCAGAGTACCGTCTTCACCACGCATACACCCGTCCCAGCCGGGCATGACGTCTTCCCACACCATTTGATGGACCGCTACTTTACCGGGTACTGGGACCAACTGGGCCTCTCACGTGACGAATTTCTCCGTCTGGGTGACACTCCCGGATCGCACAGCGGGTTTAACATGACCGCATTGGTCATGCGCCTCTCCGCCCATGTCAACGGCGTCAGCCGAGAGCATGGCCGCGTCACACGCGAGATGTGGCAACACTTCTGGCCTGGATTGCCGACCGATCAGATCCCCATCCGGAGCGTCACCAACGGCATTCATGCCCCGACCTGGATCTCACCGGAGCTTCACCATCTCTACAGCAAGTCACTCAGCCCAACCTGGACACAAACCTGCGACGATCCCGCCATGTGGCAACGGGTGATGGATGTGCCTGACCATGAATTGTGGGCGGTTCGCCAAGCGATGAAGCGGAAACTGATGGGCTTTATCCGCGAGCGCGCCAGAAACGGCTGGGTGCATGGGCATCTCCAACCCTCACAAGTGCTCACTCGCGGAACCCTCATGGACCCTGAGGCCCTGACAATCGGGTTTGCCAGACGATTCGCAACCTACAAGCGCGCCACGCTGCTCTTCCGAGACCTTGAGCGACTCAAAGTCCTGCTCCAAGACCGATGGCGGCCGGTCCAACTGATTTTCGCCGGCAAAGCCCACCCAGCCGATGAGCCTGGCCGATATTTCATCCATGAAGTGCTGTCGTTCTGCCACGACCACAAGCTCGGCGGTCGCGTGGCATTCCTTGAAGATTACGAAATGCATATGGCAAAGTACCTCGTTCAAGGCGTCGATATTTGGTTAAATACCCCTCGCTTTCCACTGGAAGCCAGCGGCACCAGCGGTATGAAAGCCGCCCTGAACGGCGTGCTGAACCTCAGTGTCTTGGATGGATGGTGGGTTGAAGGGTACAACGGAGCCAATGGATGGGGCATCCAACCGCTGAGCGAACAGGCAGACGTGCAGACCCAAGATCATCACGATGGGGAACAGCTCTATCGCCTGCTGGAGCAGGAAGTCATCCCACTGTTCTATCAGCGAGATCGTGACGGAATCCCTCGTGGCTGGTTGCAAATGGTGAAGGAATGTATTCGCACCACAGCGCCCCAGTTCTGCACCACGCGCATGTTGAAGGACTACGTCAGTCTGATGTACCGCGCCGCCACGGTGCGCATGCCTGCGACATGGTAAGAGGGTTCGAGCGATCGAACCGCAGTCTGTTGCGCACCCGACTCCTTTATCTGGCTGCCGTCGCGATTGTGATTGTCGAGCTGATTGTGTTTCTTGTCGGACCGCCAATCTTTGCGGCCACCACAAGGACACCTTCTCCAATTGAGTCGAAGGCCACCGCTCTTTTCAAGGCAGGTGAGTACCCCGAAGTTACAGCGCTCTATCGAAGTCTTCCGCCAGACGCGACGCCTTCCAAAGAATTCCTCCGCCTCGCCCTGCAGAGCTATGTCCGCCTTGGGCGAACAGACGAGGCCCTCTCGGTCTATTCCAAATTGACCCAGCCGGGGCAATCCCACGATCCAGCGCTTCTTCGCCATTTGGCTCTCGGCACCATCACCAGCCACGTGCGAGACCGCAACGAACATGTGCGGATCGCCGCCTACTCAGCCCTCGCGGAGTTGGGACTGCCGGAGACCGCAGCCATTCTCGAGGATGGATTGCTGGATCCATCCATCGTCGTACGAGCACGGGCCGCCGAAGCGATCGGGAAAGCCGGCCTCGCGGCACAGTCCGGGCCCTTGCGCCGCGCGTTGAGGGATGCCATGCCGACCGTCCGTATCGCTGCCATGACGGCCCTCGGCGAAGCAGCCGCCACCGATGTTCGACAACGATTGATGGACGTGGCTCGTACGGAGGATGGCCCTGAGTCCATTTTTGCTTCCGCAGCCTTGGTGAAGTTAGGTCATTCCGAACAACTGGCGGAGATTATCAGTGCCGCAACGCTGCCGGATGCTGAATCGAGGATGGCGGCATTGGGTGTCTTGGGACGCCTCAAACGCCCGGCCAGCCTCGCCGTCCTTGCGCAAGCCGTCTATGATCCCGATCCATCAGTCCGTGCCTTTGCTGCCGGTGCGCTGGGGGAATTTGGATCCCCCGACGGCGCGGCCCCGCTGACACATGCCATTGGAGACGAGAGCGCGATGATTCGCGGCGTTGCAGCCGCAAGCCTTGGGAGACTTGGCATCAAAGATAACCGACCGTTGCTCTTGGCACTGACTCGCGATCCTGATGCACACGTCCGTGCGAATGCCGCAGAAGGATTACTTCGCCTCGGTGATACCTCAGCCATCGCCTTGGCGGCTGAGCTGGCCCGACATCCCGATCCATCCATTCGTGGTGCGGCAGCCCAAGCCTTGAGTGCCTCACCGGATGAACAAGTGCTCCCTATACTGCAAACGCTCCTGTTAGACCAACAGCCGCTCCCTCGACTGTTGGCCGCCAAGGCATTGCGAAAAATCAACGACAGAGCCGTTCCTATATTAGTACAAGGGTTGCGCGACACAGATGAGGCGGTACGCATTGCGGCGGCGAACAGCCTCCTCCAGCAATTCGCCAAGCAACCTCCACCAAAACGACGCCGCTAAAGCAGGACCACTATGGCCAAATTTCTGACCGTCTTATTGCTTCTCATCGGCGCGTTTGGAGCAGGCTATTACGTTGGACAACGACCCGTCAGCACATTGAAGCAGTCCGTCTCCAACCTCCAGCAATCGCTGAAGGAGGTGTCACAAAACGTCATGGATACGACACTCGGCATCGAACGCGATCTCCGTCGTCGCCAGGGACTCGTCGAAGCCAAGTCACGCTTCCTACAGACAAAGGTGCAGGTGATCGACCGCAATCATAGCGAAGCCGCGAAGGAAATCGCAGGAGTGATCGAGGCGATAGAGGCGGCGACAAAGGGAGCAAAGGTCGATGACGCCACAGCGGCGCTGCGCAACCTCGTTGATTCGCTGCGAGACGTTCAATTGGAACTCACGACGGGGAAACAGGTCTCGTTCAAGAAGATGGATGAACTGCAACAGCGGTTGGATCAACAGCTGAATAAATAGTTCACGCGTTGGCAGGTTCTGAGATCGGCTGCTTCTTCCACTTTGCTAAAATCCGCTCAACCCTCATTTTCACGACCATATCGGAGTCTTTGAGCAGCGGCTTGATCGCCTCGCGCCCACGGTCATCGCCGATTGACTCCAACGCAGCGGCCGCCGTCAAGCGCGTAAACCAATCCTTGTCACCAAGCATCTGGATGAGGGGATCGATGGCCTCGCTACTCTTGATCCGTCCCAATGCGAGGACGGCGCATTTCCGAACGTTTTCATCCTTGTCACGCAGGGCAGGAATGAGTTTCTCGACGGACGGCGCGCCCAATGCGACCAAGGCGTCGATGGCGTCATCTTTGAATTCATCATTCCGAAGCTGAAGCATCAGGGGATCCAACACCCGCTCGTCGCGTACTTTCCCGAGTGCTGCGATGGCGTACTTGCGCACTTCCCAGTCACGGAGGAGTTTGAGCAGCGTCTCAACCGCAGGAGACCCCACCTGACCCATCGCTTCGATGGCGACTTCACGAACCTGCCAATCACCATCACGCAACGCCCGAGCCAACGGTTCAACACACCGCTCGTCTCCCATTTCCCCAAGCGTGATGACGGCTTCGCGGCGGACCACCCAATCAGGATCTGACAGCAGATCAATCTGGATATCGATCTCATCCTTGACTTGCTCTTCTTCGAGCGCAACCGTGTCCGGACCAGCCCTTTGCGGCACGACGGGAAGAGACTCAGCTTGCAGATGCTCGGCCATGACCTCGCCGGCCAGC
>JAOUGT010000163.1 GCA_029865485.1 Nitrospira sp. | reverse complement strand
GGTGGCCGAAATTATAATCCCGATTGCTCTGGGTTTGTTCGCGGGGTGTATGCCTCACAGCGTGTTGATTTGTATAGCGGCTTGGGGAAACTGGATGGAGGAAACGGGGTAGGGCGCATTTACACCCATGTGGTGGAACATGGGCGCATTCATTATGGTCCGACCGTTCATCCTGGAGATTTGGTGTTTTTTCACAATACGTGGGATTTCAATGGGGACGGCGTTCCCAACGATCCGCTTACACATATAGGTGTGGTTGAGAAGGTGGAGCCCGACGGCACCGTGCTCTTCGTCAGTTCACTGTCGAGGGGGATCGAACGTTATCGAATGAATCTGCAGCATCCCGATGTCCACAAGAGGACCGATGGCCGAGTCCTCAACGACTTCCTTCGTCGCAAGCATTTTGGTGATGGTGTTGGAACCCATTACCTGGCGGGGCAGTTGTTTGCTGCGTTCGGAACCCTTTCGCACTAACTCGTGGACCCCTCTCCTGTCGTGACATGTCCATCTGAACGTGAACAGTTTTCTTCATTGATAATGACGTCCTTCTCTTCACTTTTCAGAGAGCGCGGACTCATCACGCGCTCGGAAAGATAGGCCTGTGATACCGATGACGACTGAGACGACCGAAACAACTCAAATTGCCGCCAATGTGCTGCAACTCAAGATCGTTCCGATGATCGCCAAGGAGCTTGGCGTTGGAGGTCCGCAAGTCGCCGCCGCGGTGGCCTTACTCGATGAAGGATCGACGGTCCCCTTTATTGCGCGGTATCGGAAGGAGGCGACGGGAAACCTTGATGATACGCAACTACGGACCTTGGACGAACGCCTGCGCTATCTGCGTGAGCTGGAGGAGCGGCGTGCTGCCGTGCTGGCTTCCATTGAGGAGCAAGGTAAGCTCACAGAGGCCTTACGCACGGCAATTGAAGTGGCAACGACCAAACAGGCCGTTGAAGATCTCTATCTGCCCTTCAAACCAAAGCGACGCACGCGTGCACAAATCGCTCGTGAAGCGGGGCTGGAGCCTCTGGCAGATGGGCTCTTAGCCGATCCGCTGTTGATTCCTGAACAGGAGGCACTCAAGTACGTTCGCGTTGTGCCTGCTGCTGAAGGTGTGGAGGCCATCAATGTGCCGGATGCCAAAGCCGCACTCGAAGGGGCTCGGGACATCCTGATGGAACGGTTTGCGGAAACCGCCGACCTGCTCGCTGCGATACGGACACGCTTGTGGAGCGAGGGTGTCTTGACCTCGACGGTGATGAAGGACAAGGAAACAGCTGAAGAGGAAAAGTTTCGCGACTATTATGCCTATTCGGAACCAATCAAGGTGATCCCCTCGCATCGGGCGTTGGCGCTGTTTCGAGGGCGCACCCTCGGGATCTTAAAATTGGAATTGGGCTTGGGAGAGGCGATGGAGGCAGTGGTCCCACATCCCTGTGTCGCCATGATTGCCGCTCATGCCGGTATCGCCGATCGGGGGCGGCCAGCGGATAAGTGGCTGGCTGGTGTCTGTGACTGGACCTGGCGTGTGAAAATGCATCTGACCATCAGTGCTGAGTTGCTGGTGCAATTGCGGGAAGCTGCCGAGGCCGAGGCCATCAAAATTTTCGCAAAGAATCTCCATGAACTCTTGTTGGCGGCTCCGGCTGGACCCAAGGCTATTCTCGGTCTGGATCCCGGCATTCGCACCGGGTGCAAAGTGGCCGTCGTTGACGCAACGGGAAAGTTGTTGGGCACGGAGACGATCTATCCTCACCAACCGCGGAATGATTGGAACGGGGCGTTGGAGGCTTTGGCTCGGCTGATTGTTCGTCATGGAGTGGAGCTTGTGGCGATCGGCAACGGTACGGCGAGTCGGGAGACGGACAAGTTGGCAGGCGAGGTGATCAAACTTGTCGCCGCTCAAAGACCTGAACATAAGTTGGCCAAAATTGTGGTGAGCGAAGCGGGGGCATCGGTCTATTCGGCCTCGGCCTTTGCCGCGGCAGAGTTCCCCGAGCTGGATGTCAGCGTGCGAGGCGCTGTATCCATTGCACGCCGGCTCCAGGATCCGCTCGCTGAGCTGGTGAAGATCGAGCCGAAAGCAATCGGCGTCGGTCAATATCAGCATGATGTGGATCAGAAGGCGCTGGCCAGATCGCTCGATGCCACGGTCGAAGATTGCGTCAATGCGGTGGGGGTCAACGTAAATACGGCATCGGTCCCGTTACTGGAGCGGGTATCAGGTCTCAATAAAGCCTTGGCTCGAAACATTGTCGACTATCGCAATGCAAACGGACCGTTTCCTAATCGGACGGCGATCCGTAATGTGCCTCGCCTTGGTGAGAAGACGTTTGAGCAAGCGGCAGGCTTTCTACGCATTCCAAATGGCGACAATCCCTTGGATTGTTCGGCCGTTCACCCGGAGGCCTATCCGGTCGTAGAGCGGATTCTGAGCCGGTTAGGTGCAGGGATTACCGAGGTGATGGGCCGTCCCGCCGTACTGAAGGGAGTGTCAGCTGCTGAATTTACCGATGAAAGGTTCGGGCTGCTCACGGTGCGCGATATTTTCAGTGAGCTGGAAAAGCCGGGTCGTGATCCCCGTCCTGAATTCAAGACGGCGACGTTCCGTGAAGGGGTCGAATCGGTGAGCGACTTGCAACCCGGCATGGTGCTCGAAGGAGTGGTCACGAACGTTGCGGCATTCGGAGCTTTCGTCGACATCGGGGTGCATCAGGACGGGCTGGTGCATGTGTCCGCACTCGCCAATCGATTCATCAAGGATCCACATGAGGTAGTTAAACCAGGGCAGGTAGTGAGGGTGAAGGTGATCGATGTCGATCTGAAACGTCAGCGCATCGCGTTGACGATGCGCCTTGATGTTGCCGCGAGTTGTCAGACGGCCTCAACACCGTCGGGCACCAACACAGCCGGTGCTCAACGTGGACGAGGGCCGTCGGCATCGAGCCAGACCGCGCAACCGTCCCAGCCGCTCAGTGCCATGGCCATGGCTTTAGCCAAGGCCAGGCAGAAGTCATAGGGGCCCGCGGCGTTGACGATAACAATTCCTTACGCTACAGTAAGGCATCCTGCTAGCAGAAAGGAATTGTGATGATTGTGACATTGACCAGTAAAGGGCAAACGACCATACCCAAGCCTATTCGGGACCATCTTGGCCTTCACGCCGGCGACCAACTCGATTTTGTTATTGAGTCTGATGGGCGTGTGACTCTGCGCCCTGCCACCATCGATGTGATGGATCTTGCCGGCCTCCTGCACCAAAAGGGCAAGAAAGCGATCTCACTTGAAGAGATGCAGAAAGGGATCCTGAAAGGCGCGACCAGACATACCAGATGATCGCGATTGATACGAATGTGCTCGTGCGGTTCCTCACTCAGGATGACCCTGACCAGACTCGTCGGGTTCAACGGTGTTTTGCGGCCGCGAAGGATCGGGACCAGTCTCTGTTCCTTAACCACATTGTGCTCTGTGAGTGTGTCTGGGTGCTCAGTTACAGTTATGGATTTCACAAGTCTGATCTGGTCGATGTGTTGGAACGACTCCTTGCCACGAAGCAGTTCGTGATTGAGGACAAGCCAACGGTGTGGGCCGCAGTTGCCGACTACCGCAGCTCACAGGCTGACTTTGCGGATTGCCTGATCGGAATCAAGAATCGCAACGCCGGTTGCGAAACCACCGTCACGTTGGATCAGGGGACTGCGAAGCTCACCACTTTTCGTCGGTTGTAACTTCCGTACAGCATCTGGTTTAGCAGCGAGGCCGTCCCAGCCGCTCAGCGCTATGGCCATGGCTTTAGCCAAGGCCAGGCAGAAGTCATAGGAATACTCAGCGCACTCTAAAGTGGTTTTTTGACTGGTCATCAACGTTATAGCTAAGCCCTCAATTACTGATCGCGATTGAGGGGAGACGTGTGCGATCCTGTGGGATGAGATGCTCAACAGATTTGCGCCAACGGGTTGTGGAGTTTGTTTGCGGTGGAGGCAGCAAGGCCGAAGCGGCTCGGCGGTTTCCGGTCGGTGAGGCGAGCGTGTACCGCTGGCTCAAGCCTGGCGGCCTGACCTACCAGCGTCCTGGCCCTCGCCGGCCTCGCAAGCTAAATTGGGAGCAGTTACGCTGTCATGTGGAGAACCATCCCGATCGGACGCAAGCGGAACGGGCACGTCATTTCCACGTCTCTCGGCACTGTATCTGGAACGCGCTGCGCAAATTGGGAGTGACCCATAAAAAAAGACTGGGCTATTCCGAACGCGATCCCCTGCGGCGCAAGCGGTTTCTCCGTCTTCGCGAGCGGTTCGTACGCCGCGGAAAACAGCCCGTCTACATCGATGAATGCGGGTTTGTGTCGTCGACGACACGGCGGTATGGGTATGCCCCCAAAGGCCAGCGTGTGGACGGCCTGGTCTCGGGACATCGACGTCCCCGCATGTCGCTCCTTGCGGCTCGCATGGAGGGGCGACTGGCAGAACCCTTGCTGTTTGATGGGACGTGCGATGCGAGCATCTTCAACGCCTGGCTGAAGACGAGGTTGTGCCCACGTCTGAATACCCACCACCTCGTGATCATGGACAACGCCGCGTTTCATACCTCGCCCCATACAGCGCAGCTCATCGAGACGACTGGCGCCACGCTGCTGTTCCTGTCGCCGTATTCTCCCGACCTCAACCCGATCGAACACGACTTCGCCGCCCTGAAGAAACGCAGAGAGTATCAGGAAACCGCGTCCCTTGATGAAGTCATCAAAGCCTATCGGTAACTATGGACTTAGCTATAAGTCAACTCCAGTTGATCCCCAAACCTAAGAAGCAAGTACATTCATCGAAAACGCCGTAAGGCTCTATGAGTGGTTGATCTTTTTCGAGCAGGAAGGGCTGCTCACCAAAGATCACGCATTCCAGCTTGCGAAAGAATGGCAGCAGTGGTTGGCAGAGATTGGACAGGCCCTCAAGGACGTGGGACGACGTGACCTTGCACGAACGTATAAGTGTCGTATAGAGTACAGATGGAAACTCTCCGCAGGGCCGATAATCTCCGCGTATACACGGCACGACCCCCTAGAATTTGGTGAATTCGTCAATGCGAGAGCCCTGGAATGCCTTGCCCAAAACTGCCGGGTTTGCCTAAAACAAGGTTGCAGTCGAATGTTTGTTATGACGGATAAGAAGCGATACTGCTCCGGTTCATGTGCTTTTGCAGCTGCACAGCATTCGTATCGTAAGCGCAAACGGAAAATGAACGTGGAAAGCTAGATCTTTGAAGACATCAACCAGGTTGCCCTTGCATATATAGCTATTTTATTTCTGAACATCTGTGCGTGAGACTGCGGTCGCTGAAATTGTGGTGAGTTTGTCTCCTCTTTTGGTTTGTAAAATAAGCGTCTGCCCCCGCTCTGCCTTACATGCCAGAAAGAACTGTCCCATGGTTTGAAAACCGGATTTTCCGTTACAAGACAATATTACATCCCCTACCGTTAAACCCGCTTGTTCTGCCGGGGAATTCGGCATAACAGTAACAACCACTAACTGCCTGCCTTGAGGGGAGCTTTTGCTCTCCGCCTTGAAGCCAATCACTCCAGTTCCAAACGCCTTGTTCCAGTCACACCCTTCATCTTCGTTCTTCCATCCTCCGGCGGGGCATAGCCCTCTCATTACCGCTGACCCTGTCAAATATATTATGCCTGCCTCAGGATTGTTGATCGCTTGAGGATAGTGAGATGTTCCAGTCCACATCACCTCACCGGATTCCACATTGACTCCTCGGATAGCAACACTCACGTTTGTGATCGTTTCGGATTGCGCGGCACCTCCATATTGATTTACAAATGCCCCACTCCTTTGGCTTGATGAAGTCTCGGTTTCAACAAACACAATGGAGTCAGCCCCAAGTATCTTTCCAATCTTTAATATTTGAGCGTCATCATCAGTGGAATATGTTAACCGTATTTTTTGCTCTTCAAATACCTGCTGCAAGCGGGACCGCTCAACAATTCTAAGTCCAAACTTATGAAGCAGCGTTACGGTTTCACCTACTGCACCTTTGTGCTGCCCCCAAACTATCGCAGTAGAACCTGGTTCAGGAAGATCGTTCTGGGAGCCATTGGAAATTGGCATGATCTTTCCCGCACACCCCTGAACCCAGAAGGTGAAGAATACTGCGGCCAATAGTAGTAGGTACATCTCAGGTCTCCGATTTTTTCGGCTTCCGCAATCGCAGCAATTTGACATTTATTGGAAGCGAGCGTTGCAAAATTCAGTCAAGGTGACTCTGACGGAAAGGATATGAACGGGGCGCAGTATGACGCTGCGCCCAAAGATCGTCAAGATGCGATGTGAGGCATTTCTGCATGGATATTAGAGAGGGGGCCTCGGAAATTCGGACAGTGACGGAATGCCGGTCCCGATTCCTTGCGTATTCTAGCAGACAGTTGTGAAAGGTCAGGAACACTGGCAACCCGAACCAGGTCACCGATCGATATGTTTTCTCCTATACAGTCTTTTTTCTCATGCTCGACAGGCGAATGGTGTTGGCCGGTACTCATCTGCTTTACCCGTACTTGAGTTTCAGCGCGATGATCCCACATTGGAGTAGGAGCGTGACGGCGTTCGCGAGAATGACGGGCAGCGAATCAATCCAGATGCCATAGATGAGCCACAACAGCACACCCGTACTGAATGTCGTCACCATTCCCCAGGACAGATCGCCGGTCGATTTTGAGAGCCATGCCTTTGCAATTTGAGGAATGAAGGCAATCGTGGTCAATGTTCCGGCTGTCAGTCCCAGCATTGTAACTCTGTCCATTTCTTCCTTATGTTCGATCTCGGATGTGAAGCAGGGTTGGAAAGTTGTCGATTTGTAATCAAAGCATCGTCGGGTAACCGTTCTTACTGAGCGGGCGGTTCCCAAGGTAGCTTCTATATTCTCTCTTCATACCCCAGACGGTCGGCAAGCACCTGGTGCTTGTCCTCCTTCCCATCTACCCTATCCAAGGGAGACCCGATCAGTCTCCGACTCCACGGATGCGGCGTGCACCGCCCACTCTGATGATTGGCCGATTACTCTCGCGTGCGCGTCGCGCGAACACTGGGGCGACGGGGCCCTCGTCTCGTCTACACCGGCCACTTTTCTTCGCGCCAGGCCATGTCCCAGAACATCCATTCATAGCGTGAACTGATGATGAAATAGTCTTCCATTCGCCGGAGTTCGTCTTTTCCCGCTGTCTTGGCCCACTGATCAATTTTCTTCCGCATCCATACCTGGACTTCCGCAAACTCGGGAGACGCATAGAGCATAAGCCAATCACGGTAGGGGTGATGTTTGGCCGGTGGGCCTTTTTGCAGTAAATGTTGTCCCACCACGCAATAGACCCATGCGCAGGGGAGGGCCACGACCGTGATTTCCGCCGCAGTTCCCGCAGCGGCTACTGCCAACATGTGTCTGGTATACGCATAATTTGTCGGTGCCATGGGAACGGATGTCATCTGTTTGGGGGTCATGTTCCAGCGTTTGCCGTAATTCTCGTGCAGGCTACGCTCGACGACAACCGTGTCTTCTGCCAGTTTATTGAAGCGGAGCGCGCTCTCTGAATCAGGCGCTTTAACGGCTGCGGCGGAGAACACACGAGCAAGATCGCCAAGAAATCGTGCATCTTGCAGAATGTAGTATTTGAATTTCTGCTCAGGCAGCGTTCCATTGCCGAGTGCGATGACGAAGGGGTGGGTTAATTGGGAATCCCAGATCGAACTGGCAAGTTTGCGGAGGTGGTTTGAGAATGACATGTGTGCTCCGGGTCGAGATATTGTGAGTTTTGAGTGAGCACGTCATATTCGAAACGTGCTGTGATGTGCTTCTACATTACAGATACGGAATCCAGGGTCTGGGGAGGCGGTTCATCCCATCCAATGCTGCAACCTTATAGCACTCCGCCAAGGTCGGATAGTTGAAGACCGTATCGATGAAGTAGTCGATCTTGCCATGAAAGGCCATGACCGCCTGACCGATGTGAATCAATTCCGTCGCTCCCTCACCGATGGCATGAA
>JAOUGT010000162.1 GCA_029865485.1 Nitrospira sp. | reverse complement strand
AGGTCGAGGATGTATTTCGACTCCATGGCGCGCAGTTCGTTGAGCACGCGATCGGCAGTGCTGGAGTCCTTAAACGCGATGCAAACCAGTTCACTCATGATGTCCTCCTTGGAACGGACAGGTGTCGTCACAGCGTGCAGTGACAGGGAATCCATATACCGAATATGGATCTTAGATAGCAGCAGGATTGTCCTCAGTGCAAGCTCGCAGTGCCAACTGTCTGATAAGTTTGGCCAACAGCTACGCTCACGCCACTTGTTTTTCAACGTCTCGTTCCCTTACTCTCGGCGGTTCTGGATTGAATAGGCGGACCATGTTGCAAACTGTTGGACTGAGTTGCCGTCGCGGCGAGCGTCGGCTCTTTTCCGGTCTCAATGTGAAGGTTGAGCGGGGGAAGCTGTTGGCGGTCGTGGGGGAGAACGGGAGTGGAAAAACCAGCTTGCTCCGTATCTTCTCGAGTTTGTTGCCTCCGGAGGAAGGTTCAGTGCGATGGGAGGGGCAGGACATTCGGCAGCTGAAAGAGCTTTATTCCGGCCAGCTGATGTATCTCGGGCATCTCAACGGAATCAAAGATGATCTCACGGCGGTTGAAAACTTGATGAGTTCGATGGCACTTGCCGGGGAACCCTGTTCGGAAAGTGGGGCTAAGCAGGCGTTGGAGGCGATTGGGTTGAAGCGGCTGGTCCATCGGTTACCCTCAAAAGTACTTTCGCAAGGGCAAAAGCGTCGAGTTGCCTTGGCCCGGCTGTGGCTGTCGACCCGCCCGCTCTGGCTCTTAGACGAACCGTTTACCTCGCTCGATACGGCATCGACCGCGGTGGTGACGCAACGGCTTCATGCGCATTTACAACGGGAGGGGTTGGTGGTCGTCGTCACACATCAGGAGATCGCCCTTCCCGCGGAGCGGCTGCAACAGCTGAGGCTGGCTGGATGAGTCACTCCAGTATGTGGGGCTCGATCAGTGGAATCATCAGGCGGGATCTGCTGCTGGCCATGCGACGGTGGTCAGATGCCGCGATGTCGCTCTTTTTTCTGGTGATTGTCGTGAGTCTGTTCCCTTTGGGGGTCGGGCCCGAACCGGCCGTGTTGCGGACCATTGCCCCGGGTGTGCTCTGGGTCGCGGCGCTGCTCACATGCCTGCTCTCACTGGCGCGGGTGTTTACCCCGGACTATCTGGACGGGGTCCTTGAACAGATGGTGTTGGTTCCCCAGCCCTTATCACTCCTGGTACTGGGGAAGGTCCTGGCCCATTGGGTGATCTCTGGATTTCCGGTCGTCCTGCTCTCGCCCCTGCTGGGGTTACAGTTTGGCCTGGAGGGGGAGGCCTTGGGGGTGCTGGTGTTGTCGCTCTTGCTTGGGACGCCCACGTTGAGTATGATTGGTGCGATCGGCGCCGCGTTGGTCCTTGGCGTGCGGGGGAGTGGTCTACTGGTTGCCCTCCTGGTGCTTCCACTCTACGTTCCAGTCTTGATCTTCGGGGCCGGCGCCGTGACCAGCAGTGTGGCTGGGATCGGCGGCGAAGCAAACTTGTCGCTGCTTGGGGCCTGTCTGGTGCTTTCACTCTTTCTGGCACCCTGGGCCACGGCCGCAGCATTGCGTATTGCGTTGGAATAGAAGGGTCGTACACAAGTGATCTGGTCGAAGTATTCAGCTCCTCAAGTGTTTTATCCCCTGGCAGGCCGCCTCATTCCCTGGTTTGCAGCGGTCGCCGTCCTCCTGATGATCGTTGGCCTCTATATGGGGTTTTTTGTTGCACCGACCGATTTTCAGCAAGGAGAATCCTATCGGATTATCTTTGTGCATGTTCCGGCTGCCTGGATGTCGATGTTTCTCTACGTGGTGATGGCTATCTGGGCAGGTGTCGGGATGGGGCTCAATGCCCGATTGTCCTTCATGATGGCGCAGGCGATTGCGCCTACCGGGGCGATGTTCACCTTTTTAGCGTTGCTGACCGGAGCCATGTGGGGGAAGCCCACCTGGGGAGCCTGGTGGGTCTGGGACGCTCGGTTGACCTCAGAACTGATTCTCCTCTTTCAATATGCCGGTGTGATGTTACTTCGGACCTCGATCGATGACGCGCGCCGTGCGGATCGTTCGAGCGCGGTGTTTGCGCTCGTTGGCGTCGTCAACGTGCCGATTATTTATTATTCCGTCCAATGGTGGAATACCTTGCATCAAGGGGCTTCGGTGAGTATGGCGACTGGTTCAAAAATGGCCGCGACCATGCTGATGGCCATGCTCATCATGACCATCGCCTTCTGGTTGTACAGTATTGCGGTAATCCTGGCCCGGGTGCGATGTGTTATGGTCGAGCGGGAATCGTTGCCAACGTGGGATGAAAAGCCGGCAGCGATGTCTGAAGCAGTGGAGGCTCGCTAATGCAGTGGGGGAGCGCCTCGGAATTTTTTGCGATGGGCGGCTATGGGCTCTATGTCTGGACCTCGTTTATTGCCACAGCCTTGTGCATGATTTGGGAAGTCCTGGCCCTGTGGCGACGACGGGTGGCGGCGCGCGCCGAGCAGCGTGCTGCGTTGTTAGGAGGCACGGATGAAACCGCGGCATAAACGGTTTGCATTTATCGGGTTGGGTCTAGTGGTGGTGGTTGTGGCCACTTGGCTGGTGATGAATGCATTGAAGAGTAATCTTTCGCTCTTTCACACGCCCACTGAGGTGGCAAACGGCGAAGTGCCGAAAGGCCGACCCTTCCGGATCGGAGGGATGGTCGAAGACGGCAGCCTCAAGCGTGAGGGTGATGGTCTTACCGTCCACTTTGTGGTGACGGATACGGCGAAGCGCGTGCCCGTGACCTACAAGGGAATATTGCCGGACCTGTTCAAAGAAGGGAAAGGCGCCGTCGCGCAGGGTCAGTTGGCGCCCGACGGCACCTTCGTCGCCAGTGAGGTGCTGGCGAAACATGATGAAAACTATATGCCGCCTGAAGCGGCCGCAGCGATGGCCAAGGCGAAGGCTTCCGGGGCCCAGCAAAGCAAATCGCTCGTGGTTCCTGAAGGTAGGAAAGATTCACTATGATTCCAGAGATCGGTCATTTTGCGTTGATTCTTGCACTGTGCGTGGCCGTGGTGCAGGGCATTCTTCCTATCTACGGTGCGGCGGTCGGGAACTCGGCGTTGATGGCCGTGGCCAAGCCGGCTGCGCGCGGGCAGTTTCTCCTGGTCCTGACGGCATTCGGGTGTCTTGCCTATGCGTTTGCCGAGAAGGATTTTTCCGTCCTGTACGTTGCGGCCACCTCCAACTCTCAACTCCCGCTGCATTATCGTTTGGCGGCCATCTGGGGCGCGCATGAAGGATCGCTGCTCCTCTGGACCCTCATCCTGACCATCTGGATGTTTGCGGTCACGCTGTTCTCCACGCATCTTCCTGAATCTACCCGATCTCGTATTCTCGGCGTGATGGGCCTCGTCAGTATTGGATTTCTTTTGTTCATGCTGACGGTTTCCAACCCGTTCGAGCGGCTGATTCCTGCTGCTGCTGAGGGACGTGACCTCAATCCACTCTTGCAGGATCCAGGCATGGTGATCCATCCGCCAATGCTGTACATGGGATATGTCGGGTTCTCCGTGGCCTTTGCCTTCGCGATTGCCGCTCTGTTGGGCGGGAATCTTGATGCAGCCTGGGCCCGCTGGTCTCGCCCCTGGACGACGGTTGCCTGGTGTTTCCTGACCGTCGGCATTGCAATGGGCAGTGGCTGGGCCTATTACGAGTTGGGCTGGGGTGGCTGGTGGTTCTGGGATCCGGTTGAGAATGCCTCTTTCATGCCGTGGTTAGCTGGAACGGCCTTGGTTCACTCCTTGGCCGTCACCGACAAGCGCGGTGGGTTCAAGGTCTGGACCGTTCTGCTCGCGATCATGGCATTTTCATTGAGTCTTCTCGGGACGTTTCTCGTCCGGTCCGGTGTCCTGACCTCCGTGCATGCGTTTGCCACCGATCCGAAGCGCGGTATGTTCATTTTGGCGTTCTTAGCGATTGTCATCGGCGGGTCGCTGGCGCTCTATGCCTGGCGGGCACCGCGTGTCGGATTGGGCGGCAGTTTTGCGTCGGTGTCGCGTGAAGGGATGTTGCTGGCGAACAACGTGTTGCTGGTTGCGGCGATGGGCTCCGTGCTGTTGGGGACGCTGTACCCCTTGTTCTTGGACGCATTGGACCTCGGGAAAATCTCCGTCGGGCCTCCGTATTTCGACTCGGTGTTCGTCCCGTTGATGGCTCCTGCAATTTTTTTGATGGGAATCGGTCCCCTTGCTCAGTGGAAAAAGGCCAGCCTGCCCGATTTGGCGAAGCGATTGAAGTGGGCATTCGGAGTGAGCGTGGTCACGGCGATCACCTTGCCGATTGTCATGGGCAATTGGACGCCCTTGCTCAGCCTCGGCCTCTTGCTGGCGATTTGGATTCTCACAACAGGTCTGGTGTCGTTACGAGAACGATTGACGCATGTTGCCGGCAATAATCTCATGGAGCGGTTGGCGTCCGTCCCCAGGTCCTACTGGGGGATGCAGGTGGCCCATTGCGGCATCGCGGTCTTTATCGTCGGTGTGACGATGGTGAAGGGATTCGAAACAGAAAAGGATGTGCGGATGAACGTAGGAGAGACGGCGACCATCGGGGACTATATGTTCCGTTTCGACGGGGCGCAGGATGTCGTTGGCCCGAATTACACCGCCGCCCGTGGGAACTTTTCTGTGAGCCGGGATGGTCGTGAGACGACGGTTCTGTATCCTGAGAAGCGACGGTATACTGCTCAGAATCAGATCATGACGGAAGCGGCGATCGATCCGGGATTGTTACGGGATCTGTACGTGTCATTGGGAGAACCGCTCGATGACGGAGCCTGGAGCGTGCGGCTCTACCATAAGCCGTTCGTCGATTGGATTTGGGGCGGATGTTTTATCATGGCGCTAGGTGGGGTGCTTGCCATCAGCGATCGCCGGTATCGAATCGCCTGGCGCCGGGAAGAGCCGGCTGTGTCAGCGTCCACTCGAGCGGCAAGGCGAAAAGTGGCATGAACCGCTTCCTCCTGCCGTTGTCCATTTTTATCGTCGTCGTCGTGTTTCTCGGGATCGGGCTGAAGCTCAATCCTCGTGAAATCCCATCTCCTCTCGTCGGGAAGGCCGCGCCGGATTTTTCCCAGCCCCAACTCTTTGAGCCCACTAAGGTATTTTCGCCAGGGGATATGAAGGGGAAAGTCTGGTTGCTCAATTTTTGGGCCTCGTGGTGCAGTGGGTGTAAGACGGAGCATCCGGTCCTCATGGATTTGGCGAAGTCAGGGGAAGTGCCGATCTACGGCATGGATTATAAAGATCAACGGGATGAAGCGATGACCTGGTTAAGCCGATGGGGCAATCCCTATCCGGTCGTGGGCGTGGATGATGCTGGCCGGGTCGGGATCAACTATGGAGTCTATGGAGTGCCGGAGACCTACGTCATCGACAAGCAAGGAGTCATTCGGTACAAGCAAATTGGCCCCTTGGATCCTGACACCGTTGAGAAGAAGATCATTCCACTCGTCAAGCAACTTGAAGCACAATGAATATGAAATGGATCACACTCATCATCATGGCGTTCCTGTCCGGGCCAGTGTGGGCTGGTGAAGCCAGGCCATTGGCTGATGATCCCGCTGCTGAGGCGCGTCTGAAACATCTTGCCGTTGAACTGCGATGCCTTGTTTGCCAGAACCAGACCTTGGCCGACTCCAACGCTCCGCTTGCTGAAGACCTGCGTCGGGAAGTTCGAGAAATGATCGCCAAGAATATGAGTGATCAAGAGATCATCGAGTTTCTCACGGCACGGTACGGTGACTTCGTATTGTACCGGCCGCCACTCAAGGCCACGACGACTCTTCTGTGGGTTGGGCCGTTTGTGCTGGTGATCATCGGTGCAACCGTGCTGATCATCACGCTCCGGCGTCGAGCGGGCAAGGTGGTTGAGGTGCCGGTCACGGAAGATGAACATCGACGAGTCGAGCAGCTGTTGGCTGAAGGGGGGAAGCGTCCATGACGGTAACATTCTGGTCGATCGTGTCCGCCATGACTCTTGCTATTCTAGGGCTCGTTCTGCGCCCGCTGTTTCTGCGTCAGCCCACTGTGACGAACGAACAGGAGAAGAAACTGCCGGTGTATCGCCAGCAGTTCTCGGAGCTGGAGCAAGATCTTACCAATGGGTTGCTGACTGATGAACAGTACCAGACGGCGCGCAGTGAACTGGAGCGCCGTGTCCTTGAGGAGACCGGTTCTACTGAAACTTCAACGTTGACCACCGGAGGGCTTGTGAATGTTCGATTTGTGGCGCTGTCGTTAGCGATGATTATTCCTGCGTCCAGCGGTGTGCTGTATTGGACATTGGGGAATCCTGCTGCCATGACCCATCCAACGGTGGCCGCCGCCTCTCAAGGGGGACCCGGCGGCGATGCGCAGATGGCGGAAGGGCTGAACCAGCTGATCGAGCAATTGCGAAAGAAGTTAGAGCAGAATCCGAACGACGCGGTTGGGTGGGGGCTGCTGGCTCGATCCTATATGGCGATGGAACGGTATGCGGATGCGGTGCCGATTTTTGAACGGGCGACGAAGCTTGATCCCGACAACGCGAGTCTGCTCGCTGACTATGCCGATGCCCTTGCCGTACACCAGGGGCGCAAGCTTGAGGGCCGACCGGAGACCTTGATCCAAAAGGCGTTGAAGCTTGATCCCCACAACGTCAAGGCCCTGATGTTGTCAGGGACGATCGCCTATAACCGGAAGGATTTTGCTCGCGCTGCCAAGGAATGGGAGGATGCCCACGCCCATCTTCCTCCCGATGAGCAAGAATCGTCTGATCAGCTCCAGGCCAGCATTGCTGAAGCGAAACGGCGAATGGGCGGTGGCCCGAGTACGAGTATGCTGGTTGCAAATCCACCGATGGAGCAGGCGAAGCCGGCCAAGCCGACGACGCAATCCGGTCAGTCCCGCGCGATCACGGGAAAGGTGGTGTTGGGGCCGAATCTGGCGAACAAGGCTTCTTTGCCGGATACACTGTTCGTGTTTGCCAAGGATGTGGCTGGTCCGCCGATGCCGGTGTCTATCGTGAGGGCGTCGAGAAAGGATTTGCCGTTTACCTTCAGGCTTGATGACTCTACCAGCCCAATGCCATCCAGAAAATTGTCCGACATTGATACAGTCGTCATTGTCGCGCGGTTGTCAAAGTCAGGCAAAGCCATGCCGGAAAGTGGAGATTTGGAGGGAATGAGTCAGCCGATCAAGCCTGGTGCTGAAAACATCACGGTTGTCATTGATCGAGAACGGCCGTAACTGAAGTGAAGTGGAATCCGTATGGTTTTGATGAAGAAATCTGCGAAGTTCTCTGATCATGGCGCAGGAAAATTTCTTGACACCCGGATGGGGCTGAGCTATATTTCGCCGCCATTCTATTTCTAATCTTGCGCAATGGATGTAAGTAAATACAAGCGTGCAATGAGAGAGTGTTTGTTGAAGGACAGTGCGCACTGGCCATCAAACGGAAGGAGTCGAGCTGTGATGGTGAAAAACATGGTGAAGTATGCGCTGGTGGTCTGCGGGGTCTTGGCCGCAGTCCAGGTGCAGGCAGGTTTCCCCACCGTGCCGAAGGAAACGTATGAGGCGCTGAAGATCGACCGATCGGCCTCGCCGAAGGAGCTGTACGAAGCACTCCTGAAGCGCTACCTGGATCCGGCCCAAGGGGTCGGGAAGGGGAAATACGGCGACTATTGGCAACCGGTGTCCTTTAGCCGGTATTTTGACCCGCACACGTTTTATAAGCCGCCGCAAGCGGTGAAAGAAGTGGCGAGTCGGGAACAGTGCGTGAAGTGCCATACGGATGAATCCCCGGGTTGGGTCGCCGCGTGGAAGAAGAGCACCCATGCGAATCTGGACAAGATCCGGAAGCTGACCCCGAAGGACGACACCTTCTACAAGAAGGCCAAACTCGAGGCCGTGGAAGAGAATCTGCGGTCGATCGGGAAGTTGGGCAAGGGGGAGAAGTTGAAGGAAGTGGGTTGTATCGATTGCCACTTCGACATCAACACCACGAAGAAAGCGGATCACCGGAAGGACATCAAGTTGGCGACGGCCGACACCTGCGGTGCCTGCCACTTGCAGGA
>JAOUGT010000161.1 GCA_029865485.1 Nitrospira sp. | reverse complement strand
AGCATCGGCATGATGCTCGTCACAGGTATGACGGTCGGAACCATCTTCACGCTGTTCGTGGTTCCTGTGTTTTACGCGATGATCGCGGCTCAACATGACCCCGCTGAATCGCATTCGACACCGGATCCCGTAAAACCCGAGGCGCTGGCGTTAACGGAAGCAAGGACGTAACCGACGGTCACCAGATCTTCTCACAAGATTTAAGTCCTACATCTCGCTATAATCGTACCTTCATGAACCACGACTCCGTCGAATGAAAGGAAGGCCGTGATCTCGAAGCCTCTGCAGAAACACCTGATTGCGTCGTTCGTTCTCATCCTAGGTTTCACCGGTTGCACCGAGGTGACCTACCAACGTCTCAGTGATCCCTCGCGGGATACTTGGCAAAAACCACAGGGGGTTATTGAAGAATTGTCGATCGCGCCTGGGTCACGCGTTGCAGATCTCGGTGCCGGCGGCGGCTACTTCACGTGGCATCTGGCTAAAGCGGTCGGCGCACGAGGAATGGTCTATGCGGTTGATACGAATAAGGCGGCACTGGACATGATCTTTAAAGAAATGGTCGCACGAGGAACTCCGAATGTGCGGCCTGTCCACGCCACGCTGAGCGACCCCAGATTTCCCGAGCCGGTAGACCTGGTGTTCAACTGCAACACCTACCACCAGATGACCGAGCGAATAGCCTATTTTCGCTCCCTCGCCTCGTCGCTCAGGCCAGATGGACGCGTCGCGATCATTGATTCCCGTCCTCGTGGGTTTGTTTTCGACTTGTTCGACAAGCGAGTCGCCAAGAAAGAGGTCCGTCTTGAAATGGAAGCCGCGGGCTATCGACTGGTCAACGATTTTGACCTCCTCGACCGGCAGCACTTCCAGATCTTTGCGGTACCTAGTCATGGAGAACTCCACTCCCCTGATATCAAGGACACAGCTCCGAAGGACCCTGCATGAACGACGCTGATCCGCAGGAGACACGTGAATGGTTGGACTCTCTCGAGTACGTACTGGAGCACCACGGCGTCGAGCGGGCGACCTATCTGTTTGAACGGCTTCGCGACCGGCTGGGCGGACGCGGTGCGAACGTCTCCCAGTCGGTCAACACCCCGTACGTCAATACCATTCCCGTCTCCGAACAACCGCCTTACCCCGGCAACCTCGAGTTAGAACGTCGCATCCGCAGCCTGGTCCGCTGGAATGCAATGGCGATGGTCGTGAAGGCGAACCAGCAACGCCCGGGCATCGGCGGACATATTTCCACCTTTGCGTCAGCCGCCACGCTCTATGAAGTCGCCCTGCATCATTTTCTGCGCGGCAAGGACGGACCCCAAGGTGGCGACCAGGTCTACTTTCAAGGCCATGCCGCACCGGGAATCTATGCGCGCAGTTTCGTGGAAGGACGTCTCACAGAGGAAACCCTTCATCGGTTTCGCGTGGAACTCGACTCCGATGGACGAGGATTGTCTTCGTATCCGCATCCCTGGTTGCTCCCCGACTACTGGGAATTTCCAACTGTGTCGATGGGCCTGGGGCCGATCCTGTCGATCTACCAGGCGCGATTCAACCGTTACCTGCAAGACCGCGGGCTCAAGGATACGAGCCGACAACGAGTGTGGGCCTTCGTCGGCGACGGCGAAACCGATGAACCGGAAAGCCTCGGCGCACTTTCCCTTGCCTCACGTGAACGACTCGACAATCTGATCTGGATCGTCAATTGCAATCTCCAACGCCTCGACGGTCCCGTACGTGGCAACGGTAAGATCATCCAAGAACTAGAAGCAATCTTCCTCGGCGCCGGCTGGCACGTCATCAAGGTGATCTGGGGCAGCGATTGGGATCCGTTGCTCGCGAAGGATGACGAAGGTCTGCTGACCAAGCGGATGGGCGAGGTGGTGGACGGCTGGTTCCAAAAGTATGTGGTGGAAGGCGGCGGCTTCGCACGGGAGCATTTCTTCGGAACCGACCCGCGACTCCTCAAGCTGGTCGAGAATTATTCCGACGAACAGATCCACAAAATGCTGCGAGGCGGCCACGATCCGCGGAAACTGTACGCTGCCTACAAAGCCGCTGTGGCGCATACAGGACAACCCACCGTGATCCTCGCCAAAACCATCAAGGGGTATGGCCTCGGTGAGGCGGGTGAAGGGCGCAATATCACGCATCAACAGAAGAAGATGAATGAGCAGGAACTGCGTGAATTCCGCACCAGATTCAGCGTGCCGGTGCCGGACTCGGAGCTGACGTCGACCCCGTTCTATAGGCCCCCAGCGGACAGTCCCGAAACGGCATACCTCGCCCAGCGCATCAAGACGATGGGCGGCCCGATTCCAGAGCGGCGCGTCACCGTCGAATCGCTTGAGACGCCTGCACTCGACCTCTTCAAGGAATTTCTCGAAGGCTCAGGAGAACGTTCGGTCTCCACCACGATGGGGTTCGCCCGAATGCTGAGTCGCCTGCTCGGGTTAAAGGAGTTCGGGAAATATCTCGTTCCGATCATTCCCGATGAAGCGCGCACGTTCGGGCTGGAGGCGCTCTTCCGGCAATATGGCATTTACTCGCATGTCGGCCAGCTCTATGAACCGGTGGACAAGAGTTCCCTCTTGTACTACTTCGAAGCCAAGCACGGGCAGATTCTCGAGGAAGGCATTACCGAAGCAGGTTCGATGTCTTCCTACATTGCGGCAGGCACCGCCTATGCGACTCATGGCGTCAACATGATTCCGTTCTACATCTTCTATTCGATGTTCGGGTTTCAGCGGATCGGTGATCTGATCTGGGCCGGTTGCGACATGCGGGCGCGAGGATTTATGTTGGGCGCCACCGCCGGGCGCACGACGTTGGAGGGGGAAGGACTCCAGCACCAGGATGGGCAGAGCCATCTGTTCGCCAGTGCCTATCCGACGATCGCGGCTTACGACCCGGCCTTCATGTTTGAGCTGGCGGTCATTCTCCAAGACGGACTCAAGCGGATGTATCAGGATCAACAAGACCTGTCCTACTACATCACGCTCTACAACGAATCCTATCCGATGCCGGCGATGCCGCCCGATGCAGAAGAAGGGATCCGAGAGGGTCTGTATCGATTCAAATCCGCGCCAGACCAAGCCAAGCACCGGGCGCAGCTCCTGGCAAGCGGTGCGCTGGTGAACGAAGCGGTGCGCGCACAGGAGCTGTTGCTGCGCTATGGTGTCGCCGCCGATGTCTGGAGTGCGACGAGCTACAAGCAGTTGCGGATGCGCACACTCGCAACCGAACGCTGGAATCTGCTGCACGCGAATGAACAACCACGCACAAGTTTCCTGCAGCAGACCGTTGAGCAGTTCGACGGCCCTTGTGTTGCGGTCAGCGACTATGTGCGCCTGGTTCCACAGCAAATCGCTCCGTGGATTCCCGGCGGGCTCCTGGCCTTGGGAACGGATGGGTTTGGCCGAAGCGATACCCGGAAGGCGTTGCGGCGCTTCTTCGAGGTCGACGCCGAACATCTGGTCGTAGCGACGCTGTACGCCTTGTGCCGCCGTGGAGCCGTCGAGGCAAGCCTCGTGACGCAGGCAACGCACGATCTTGGTATCCCGACGGAAACGGAGACTCCTTGGCATCGATGACGGAGACAAAGCAGTCGATCAAGAAGGATATGACATGAACGTCGAACTCCCGTTTCTTGCGGAAGGGATCGAAGGCGGCGATGTGGTCCAACTGCTGGTCCGCGAAGGAGATCACGTCACTGAGGGACAATCGCTGATCGAACTGGAAACCGACAAGGCGACCGTGCCGGTCCCGACCCCTGCTGCGGGAACCGTCGTGCGTCTGCTGGTCCAGCAAGGCGATCATGTGACGGTCGGGCAGGCGCTCATCGAGCTGGATGGAGCTGACGGTGAGGTCAAGAAGGCATCGCCCTCGTCATCAACAAAGTCGACGAAGCCATCCGTCCAACAGACCCCGCCTACGGCCAAAGCAGGCCAGGCGGAGTTCGGACAACCTCTGGACCACAAGGAGGCCCCACCGACCGTTCCGCCACCGGAACCGGAGCAGCCTGGTGCGAAGGAGATGACTGGAGCGCTCCACTCGCCGTCCGCCGGGGCTGCGATTCCGGCTCCTCCATCGGTTCGGCGACTTGCACGAGAACTCGCAGTGGATCTCTCACAGGTCAAAGGATCCGAAGCCGGTGGACGCATTACTGCCGACGACGTGAAAGCTTTCGTCCGGGAGCGGACCAAGCGCGGCGCCGCACAAGGCTCGGGCAGCAACATATTTTCCACCGCATATGGATCTGAACGGCGCGAGCCGCTCCCCTCTCTCAGACGGAAAATCGCGGCCAATATGACTCAAGCCTGGACGACGATTCCGCACGTTCATCAATTCCAGGAAGCCGACATCACTGATCTCATGGCGCTCCATAAGCGATATGCACCGGAATTTAAGAAGAAGGGCGCCACGCTGACGTTGAGCAGTCTCTTCCTCAAAGCGATCGTCTATGCGCTGAAATTGTACCCGCAGCTCAATGCGACCCTCGACCTCACGAACGGCGAGGTAATCTACAAAGACTATTACAACATCGGTGTGGCGGTCGACACGCCCGCCGGACTGATCGTCCCGGTCGTGCACCAGGTGGATCAGAAAGATCTCCTGCAAATTTCGCTGGAGCTAGCTGATCTCGCCGAACGCACCCGCAAGCGAACGGTCACGTTGGAAGAGCTACGCGGAGCGACCTTCACGCTCAGCAATATGGGAGGCATCGGCGCCGGTCCGTTCCTGCCGATCATCAATCCGCCCCAAGTCGGCATTCTCGGCGTCGGGAAGGCTAAAATGACGCCCGTCTATCGAGACGGCCAGTTCGTCCCTCGCCGGGTGCTGCAACTCTGCGTGGCCTACGACCATCGACTGGTGGACGGGGCGATCGGCGCGCGCTTTACCAATGAGATCGTCAAAGTCCTGGAAGATTTTCAAGGAATGTTTCTTGGGCTCTAATGCCTGTCGCGTATCGTGTGACACCTGATGCATCCAGCGTCACCGCAACAAGGGAGGAGGTCGTATGGCGGAATCCCATTATGACGTCGCGGTGATCGGTGCCGGTCCAGGCGGCTATGCCGCCGCGTTCCGCGCCGCGGATCTCGGCCTACGCACAGTACTGATCGATGAGGATCCACAACTGGGTGGAACCTGCCTGCTGCGGGGCTGTATCCCCTCCAAGGCGTTGCTGCATGCCGCCCGCTTGCTCACCGAGGCGCAGGAAGCGGCAGCCTGGGGCATTCAATTTGACAAGCCCCGCGTGGATCTCGATGCATTTCGTAGCCGCGTGGACACGATCATCGGCAAACTCACCAAAGGTGTGCGGACGTTGGCCGGCAGTCGCAAGGTCGAGGTGATCCAAGCCCGGGCCATGTTCAAGAATGCGACGACCCTACGGCTCTCCGGAGGCGACATGCTCCCTGAACTTTCGTTCGCTCACGCTATTCTTGCGACCGGCTCTCAACCTGTACTGCCGGCCTCGCTGAAGCTCAGCGATCCCCGTGTGATGGATTCGACCAGCGCGCTCCGTTTGCCGGATATTCCCCCGCGCCTCCTGGTCATCGGCGGCGGCTATATTGGTCTCGAGTTGGGCACGGTCTATCAGGCGCTCGGCTCAGAGATCACGGTGGTCGAGGCACTCCCGCGCATCCTGAACGGCGTCGATGCGGATCTCGTGCGTCCCTTACACCAGCGGATGCAACGCCGATTCAAGACCATCCACTTGAACACCATGGTCGAACGACTGGAGACAAAGGAGAACGGTCTGGTCGCCACCTTCTCAACCTCCCAGGAGACCAGCACAGACAGCTTCGACCGCGTGCTCGTCGCCGTGGGACGGAAACCGAATACCGAACAACTGGGACTCGAACAGACGAACGTCGCGGTCACACCGAAAGGCTTCATTGCAGTCGATCGGCAGATGCGGACAGCCGAACCGACGATTTTCGCGATCGGGGATGTCGTGGGCGAGCCGATGCTCGCGCACAAGGCTTCACATGAAGGGCTGGTCGCCGCTGAAGTCATCGCTGGTCGACAGGCCACCTTTGATGCGGCGGCCATCCCGGCCGTCGTCTTCACCGATCCGGAGATCGCCTGGTGCGGACTAACCGAAGAAGCGGCCAAGGCATCGGGGCAAGCCGTGAAGGTGGCCCGTTTCCCCTGGGCCGCATCGGGACGAGCGACGACCCTCGGCCGCAACGAAGGCGTCACCAAACTCATCCTCGATCCAGAATCAGGACGGGTCCTCGGTATGGGTTTGTGCGGCGTCGGTGCGGGCGAGTTGATCGCCGAGGGAGTCCTGGCAATGGAAATGGGCGCGGTCGCGGAAGACCTCGCGTCCTCGATCCATCCGCATCCAACGTTGACCGAAACCGTCATGGAAGCGGCCGAATCATTTGCCGGCTCCCCGACACATCTCTTCATCCCGAAACGGTCATGATGTGCCCGCGCTCCGTCTGCTCGATCTAACCCTTCCTCTCCCTGTCGAAAATCTTGCGCTCGATGAAGCCTTATTGGAGGAACTGGATGAGGGGGGAGGAGATCCTGCCCTCCGGTTTTGGGAGAGCGATCGCCTGTTCGTCGTGTTGGGCCGTAGCTCTCGTTTGACCGATGAGGTCGATCTCGCCGCCTGCGAAGGTGACAGGATCCCTATTCTTCGACGGGTCAGCGGTGGAGGAACCGTCCTGCAGGGACCGGGCTGTCTCTCCTATGCCATTGTGCTGCCGCTCGATTGGCATCCCGACCTCGCGGACATTCGGAGCACCAATCGCTTTATCCTGGAACGGATTGCCGCAGCACTTCATGTGTGGGAACCGGCCACACGCTTCTGCGGAATCAGCGATCTCGCAATCGATAGGATGAAGATTTCCGGCAACGCACAGCGCCGTACCAGAAATGCGCTGCTCTTTCACGGGACCATTCTGCATGGGATGAGCGCCGCTCTCGTCGCGCGCTACCTCAGACACCCGTCGCGACAACCAGACTACCGTTCGAATCGGCCGCATCAGACTTTTCTAAGGACGATCAATGCTCCGCCGCAAGCCATTAAGGAAGCCATTGCCTCATCGTGGAACGCCGTGCCGATGGATTGCGCATGGCCGACAGCACGCATGCCACACGCCATTGAAACGATCCTGGGGAGAAGTCGAGAAGATCCGTAACGGGATAGGGCTGTTCCTTCCTGGAGAAGAGGATTAGTCGAGAGGATGCTTCCAACGTAGGCTCTTGAAGCGGGCATAGTCTCGATCAGTGGTGATCCACTCAGCACCTGCTTCAATGGCGAGCGCGGCCAGATAGGCATCCGGGATAAGATTCCCCCTGGCGTTCACCTCCTGGCACAAACGTCGAAAGATATCCCAGTGCCGTTCACCCGGCGCAAGCGTCACGGCATTGGGGTGATTTCTGAGCGATGAGACAAATTGCATGGCAAGCGACAGCGGCGTGGGATCGCCGAAAACGCGAGGATGGGTCACCACACGGAGAAATCCGCTCAGCACTAGCTCGCTGATGCCAAAAGCCATGTCAGAATCGAGCAGCTTTGCTAACCAGTTCTTGTAATCCGAGTGGCGCGCTGCATCGTGCCGGTGGGCATAGACGAGGATATTAACGTCAGGCAGAATCACCAGAGGACTCCATCACATCGAGCATGGACGCGGTATCGTCGAGATCCACTCCCGGGAGCGGTCCCTTCTTCCCATAGGTCGGCAAGGTCACCCGTCCTGACTGCCGCGAGCGACGACGTCTTGCCAGGCGCTCACGCAGAGTATCCTCAATGAGAGCGGTTACCGTGGAGTGGGATGCTGCCGCCAATTTCTTGATCTGCGCCATAAGGTCATCAGGCAGGTTAATGGTCGTCCTCATGCATCAAAGCATATCTATCACGCATATTGATGTCAATGTCAGGATAAATCGTCGCCGAGTGCCACCCGGACTGGCTACACCGTCCATCACTGGTCAGGCACGATGAGCTCCTTGTCGATTTTGGCACAGCCCAACAACTCTCTTACGTGAGCAAGCTGACGAACCCTATAACCACGAGGAGGAAGCTCTCATGGCAAAGCGAGCGCAGAAGCGAAACACAAAAACTTCGAAGTGCCGGCCGATGATTTGAAGCGAGCCAAACAGTTCTACGGCTCGTTGTTCGGTTGGACATTCAAC
>JAOUGT010000160.1 GCA_029865485.1 Nitrospira sp. | reverse complement strand
CACCGGCGGTCGTATGCAGCGGGGATCAGCAGGGGCTGAACGTCGACCGATAGGTAGGCCCGCCGATGCGGGACGCAAAGCCGGGATGGCTCGCGTCTATGTGGGGGCTGGACAGGCGGCAGGCATCAGACCTGGAGATCTCGTTGGTGCCATCGCCAATGAGGCCAAGATCAATTCTGGTATGATTGGCGCCATCGAAATTGAAGAGCGATTTTCCATTGTGGATGTACCGGAGGCGCTGGCTCCACGTATTATCCAACAGCTCAGCCGCTCACGGATCAAGGGACGAAAAGTTTCCGTACGACTCTTTCACGACTAGGGGCGCAACCGAGTGCTTAGGCCTTGGACCGGGGCAGGGGTGAGAAGATACGCGCGATCAATCCAGTTAGGAGATCGCAGGAGAGTGATGATCTGTTCCGGTGACTGTCGGGTGTGAGTTACAAACTGATGGCCTGAGCCGCACTCCAGAACGAGATTCCAATCGTGTTGCCTGGAAGAACGATTGAAGTCGGTCTCCGTTCAGCATGTAGGCTGTTGCATGCCTCCTTCTTCGCCTGATTGATACGGGAATGGAACCTATCTCACCTGACGGTCCGGCAATGAAGGATTCTTTTCCCATTGTCCCTGCCACGGTCAGAGTCCCTGAGATAACGGTCAAAGCCGTCGTGCTGTCGGTCATCCTTGCGGCAGTCCTCGCTGCCGCCAATGCCTATCTGGGACTCTTTGCGGGCATGACGGTGTCTGCCTCTATTCCGGCGGCGGTGGCCTCCATGGCAATACTGCGGCTGTTTCGTGAATCGAATATTCTTGAAAGCAATATTGTTCAAACGGCCGCGTCTTCGGATGAGGCACTTGCGGCCGGCGTGATCTTCACCATTCCCGCGCTCCTGCTTGTCGGGTATTGGAATGAATTCAATTACTGGCAGACGGTGCTCATTTCCACGGTCGGTGGCCTGCTTGGGGTGCTCTTTACCATTCCATTGCGACGCGCGCTGATTGTCACAGCACGATTGCGGTTTCCCGAAGGAGTGGCGACCGCGGAAGTGCTAAAAGTGGCTGCTGCCGATCGAACAAAGAACGGATCGGGAGAATCCACGAGAGACATCCGTTCGCTTGCGTCGGCGGCGTTGCTCGGTGGACTGGTGAAACTCGGAGAAAGCGGGATGCGGCTGTGGGCTGAATCCCTGGAGGGGGCCATGCGACTGGGAGGCACGGTGGTCTATGGGGGACTGAACCTTTCGCCGGCCCTGCTCGCCGTTGGTTTTATTATCGGGCTTGAGACCGCCCTGGTTGTGTTTCTGGGAGGAGTCATCGGGTGCCTGGTGCTGATGCCGACCTATGGGTTGTTGTATGGAGTGCCGTCCGATCGGACGGCACTGGCTGCGGCTATGGGCATCTGGAGCGGACAGATTCGGTATGTTGGTATTGGAGCGATGCTCATTGGTGGACTATGGACGTTGACCAGGCTACGTGAGCCGGTTTGGGCGAGCCTTCAGGCACTCTGGGGTCGATCTCCCTCATCCGGCACAAGGGGAGAAACTATAGGAATCCTACGAACGGAGCAGGATCACCGTCCAGCTGGATTGTCACATGTCTGGGGATTCTCATCATTCCGATGGTCTGGATCTATTCGACGGTGGTGGGGAGTGTGACGATCGGTATTCTCATGACGATGCTGATGGGAATCGCGGCCTTCCTGTTTTCATCCGTTGCAGCTTACATGGCTGGTTTGGTCGGCAGCTCCAGCAACCCCGTATCGGGCGTGACGATTGCGACTATCATGCTGGCGTCACTCATGCTTGTACTGCTCATGGGAACAGGCCATCCCGCTGGGCCTGCGGCGACACTGGTGATTGGGGCGGTCGTCTGTTGTGCGGCGGCTATGGGTGGAGATAATTTGCAAGATCTCAAGACCGGTCACCTGGTCGGGGCGACACCGTGGAAACAACAGGTGATGCAAGTGGTCGGTGTTGTGACTGGGGCACTGGTGCTCGTGCCGGTGTTGTCGTTACTCCAGGCGAAGTATGGGCTGGGTGAACCCACGAGCAGCCACCCGCATCCACTGAGCGCTCCTCAAGCTACATTGATGGCGAATCTGACACGGACGGTATTCGGAGCTGGGTTACCGTGGCCGCTCGTGGGACTCGGGGCTGTGATTGGGGGTCTGATTATTCTGACCGATCGACGGCAAGAACGACAAGGCAGTACCTTCCGGCTCCCTGTGCTTGCTGTTGCGTTGGGTATCTATCTCCCCTTGAAACTCTCGACTGCCATATTCTTGGGGGGAATCATTTCAAGTCTGGTCAAGAGACATGCAGAACGGGGACATGAGTCGTCACAACGGGGAATCCTGTTTGCTGCCGGTCTCATCACGGGAGAAGCCCTGATGGGAATCTTATTGGCGATTCCGATCGCCCTCACTGCAATGTGGCCAGGCTTGGGAGCCGATCCTTTCGTGATCTTTTCCGCTCCGCCCTTCGGTGGTTGGCCAGGCTTAGCAGTGATGATTGTGGTTGGCACGTTCCTCTATCGGGTCTCAGTCCCGTCCGGCAGACATCAGGGGAATTCTGTTCGCCACCCTTCTTCGTGAGCAGTAGCGGTTGTTCAGAGACTCTGATGAATGGTGAACGATCCAATAAAGTCGAATTTCTGACCGCAATCTACGAGATCGACGGGCCTGCCTCCAGCGCTCAGAAGACAGCGGAGCGTATCTGTTTCGACCAGACTATTGAAGCAGAAGACGGTCTGCTTCCCCCCTCACTTCAATCAGAGATCGTGGGGCAGATCGAGAACCTACAAGAAGCAGCTGGAGGACGATACAAAGCTACCATTCGCTTTCGGGGTGACCTTCTGAGTGGTGACTGTACCGATCTGCTCAATGTTCTGTTTGGGACCAGCAGCCTTCGTGGGGATGTCAGACTACTGTCCTTTACGATGACGGATAGACTGCTCTCGTCCTGGCGGGGACCACGCTTTGGAATGGATGTCATTAGACAGATTCTCGCTGTGCCCAAGCGTCCGCTTCTTTGCGGCGTGCTGAAACCCTTAGGTCGTAGCGCGCAGGAACTTGCTGAGCTGGCTGCTCAGATGGTGGAAGGGGAAATTGATCTGATCAAAGACGATCAGAACTTGGTGGGTCAGCATTGGTGTCCGTTTGAGGAGCGAGTCTCTCGTTGTGCGGACACCATCGGTGACATGAGTCGACGCCGAGGTCGCCCCTGCCTGTATTTTGCGCATGTGAGTGGCGCACCAGACTCCATGCGGAAGCGAGCGGCACGGGCCAAGGCGCTCGGCGCTACCGGACTCCTGGTCGCCCCGAGCCTGACCGGCTTTGATGCCTTGAGATTCCTCAGCTCAGACGAGGGGCCTCATCTACCGATCATGAGTCATCCGGCCGGTTTGGGTGCGTCGGTCGGTTCCGAGAGAGGCGGGCTTGCACCAGCCGTGGTGTATGGACTGTTGCCTCGGCTCGTCGGAGGCGATCTCACCATTTATCCAGCTTTCGGTTCGGGCTACCCCATGTCGCAACGAGATTGTCTCTCTGTGGCACTGAGGTGTCGGGAGTCGTGGGGGACGCTGAGACCAACGATGCCGGCTGTTGGTGGACGAATCGGGGCAGAACGATTATCAGAGCTGGGGTCGGCGTTAGGTGCTGACCTTGCTTGTATTGTCGGAAGCCGCATTCAGAAGGACCTGGATGGAATCCAGGCGGCGCTGACTCGGCTTCATCGTGCGATACACGAATGGGGTTCGCAATCCGGGTAAGAGCCACTTCCTAAAATCCTAGGGGGTTTGGTATGCTCCATGTATTCATTGCGGAGGTGCTGATATCCTCGTAGGGAGGGAACGATGAAGATCTCCACCCGGTTCTTTGAGATGCTCCAAACGATCGGCCATCTGTGGACCGATCTTCCGTTATTGTTTCGATTGCTCAAAGCGTGGAAACAAGGCAGCTATCAAGGACTCTCCGTGCGTACGCTTGCCTCCATTGTGGTGGCTATCCTCTATCTCCTGAGTCCTGTGGACGCGATACCAGATTTCATTCCTGGAATCGGACTGATCGATGATGCCGCGATCCTGGCGTTGCTGCTCCATAGTCTGGCACAAGATCTCGCGGCGTTTCATGCCTGGGAGCAGAATCGGCAAGCAGGATCATAGGCTGTTTAAACCTTCTGCTACATCCGTTTCTTGGTCTTGGTGGTTGCGATCGCACTCAGCGGATCTTCTGGCCAATGGTGCTTGGGATACCGGCCACGGAGGTCTTTTCGCACATCCTGATAGGCTCGCTTCCAGAACCCGCCCAGATCTTGTGTGACCTGTACCGGCCGTTTGGCCGGTGAAAGGAGATGCAACATCACGGGAACAGTTCCACCGGCCACTCGTGGTGTCTCCTGACAGCCGAACATCTCTTGTAGGCGAACCGCGAGTATTGGAGGAGCAGCGGGGCTGTAGTCGAGGCGGAGACGGGAGCCGCTTGGTACGGTGACATGGGTGGGAGCCAACCGGTCGAGAAGCCGGTGTTGATCCCAGGTGAGCAGGGCATGGAGTGGGGTCGTCAGGTCAAGTCGTGTCACTCGATCGAGCGTCGTGATACCGGTAAGGTAGGGGCCAAGCCAGGTAGCAAGATGTTGTTCAAGCGCATCATCAGATAGATCGGGCCACTTGGATGCCGGCTCTTCGAGAGTGTTGAGCCAAGCAATCCGAGCTCGCCACTGCTGCAGTTCCGGGGAAAAAGAGAGGACGTGCAAGCCGGCCTGACGAATCCCTTGTACAAGGGCGGTGGTGCATTCGTGGGCATCTGGATGTGAAAGCGCCTCTTCGGTCAAGACCACTGAGCCAAGCTGGCGACGTCGAAAGGCCCGCACTGCTCCAACCCGTTCGTCCCAGACGACGGATTGCGCTTCGATAATCCGGTCACCGTACAATGATTCAATATCTTCGGCGGAGATAGGAGCGGCAAGGTTGATACCGGCCCACTGCGTGGCTCCATCCAGATCGGCGATCACGAGAAATGGCTCCTTGCTTAAGGAGTCTGGTCTCATGAATCGGGCACCGCGTCCATTGGCAAGCAGGTAGCGAGACTCATCACCAGACTGTCGTTTTGCGATCCGGTCTGGGTAGGCGAGAGCGAGTAGCAGTCCAGCGTTCTGGGACAGGTCAAGATCATCAGTCTGCGGTAACCGCCCAAAGAGACCCGCAAGCTGCCGCTTCCACAGCCCAGCGGTCTGTTTCAGTCGGTGAACGGCAGCACCATCCACTGTCAGGCCGGATATCGTCTCAGCGTCTCCTCGCAAGACATCGAGTCGGATCCGCAGATCAACTGCCTGCAATTCTCGTGAACCATGGACCATGTCGCGTTCGCTCAACAACGCTGCCAGTTCACAAGCTTGGCCGGCAAGTCTGCGCGGAACGGCTTTGAGCAGCATATGAGCCAGGCGGGGGTGCAGCGGCAGTTCGGCCATGAGACGGCCATGATCCGTGAGATGGCCATCAGCCGTGAACGCCTCAAGTCGGATCAGAAGATCGCTGGCTTGTGCGATCGCTGCAGCCGGTGGGGGAGTGAGCCATGACAAGTCCAGGGGATTCTGCGTGCCCCACTGGGCGAGATCGAGCAACAGCGGGGCCAGATCGGCCTCTAATATTTCAGGGGGACGATGGGCCGTGAGTGTGGCCTGTTCACGTTCCGTCCAAAGTCGGTAGCATAGACCTGGTTCTACTCGACCGGCCCGACCACGGCGTTGCTCAGCTGAATCTTGCGTGACACGAATCGTTTCTAATCGTGTGAGGCCGGAACGTGGGTCAAATCGAGGTTGTCTGAGCCGGCCCGCGTCGATGACGACTCGCACCCCTTCGATCGTCAAGCTTGTTTCCGCAATGGATGTGGCGAGTACGATCTTCCGTGTTCCCGGAGCAGAGGGGCGAATGGCGGAGTCCTGCTGTGCTTGCGGCAGATCACCATGCAGGGGGGCGATGAGGACGTTGAGACCAAGCTTGGCATCCAGCAGAATTCGTTCGACCCTGCGGATGTCCGCCATTCCTGGGAGAAAGACCAACAGGCTCCCCTCATCCTTGGCGAGTGACTGGCGGATCGTCTGAGTGATGGCCACATCGAGTCGTCCCGTGATCGGCTGATCCAGGTAACGCGTTTCAACTGGGAACATGTGGCCGTGACAGGTCAGGAGTGGGGCTTCCGGGAGAAGTGTGCTGACCTGGCCACAGTCGAGCGTGGCGGACATGACCAGCAGGCGAAGGTCTGGTCGGAAGAGCCGTTGTGTTTCACGACAGAGGGTGAGTCCAAGGTCAGCTTGCACGCTGCGCTCATGGAATTCATCAAAGATCACGATTCCATAGGCCTCCAGCGAAGGATCCTGTTGCAGCAACCTAGTCAGCACTCCCTCGGTGACCACTTCAAGTCTCGTATTCAGCCCAACTTTCGTATCGAGCCGCATGCGGTAACCGACGGTGTTCCCAAGTCGCTCCTGCCGTTGTTCCGCCATGTAGCGAGCAGCGGCTCGTGCTGCCAGTCGCCGAGGTTCGAGTAGCAACAGTTTTTTCTCGGCCAGCCAGGGTGCGTCCAGCAGCGCCAACGGGATGCGTGTCGTCTTCCCTGATCCAGGCGGAGCGCTGAGGAGCGCATTCCGACCTGTAGCCAGTGATCGGTGGATCTCAGGGAGGATTTCTTCTATTGGAAGTCTCGACATGACGTGATACGGTCGTCCGGACAAGTAAACACTGTATCAGAATGCCGGGAGACTGAGGAATGGGAATTCCAGAATCTGTGAGGAACAGCTGATGTCGACGTATCGTTGGAGTACGAATAAGCCCACCCAGCCTGGCTGGTACTGGTTCCGTGGGAAGGCCCATGAGGCGGATGCCTTCATCGTTCTTGTCGATGAAGCTGGGCAATTTCAATGGCCGGATGGCGGCTTCCAAGAAGTCTCGCTGGCCCATGGCGAGTGGGCCGGTCCGATTGAGGAGCCTGAGGAGTAACGCAACCCGGTCTCACCAGGAAAACATGGACGAACGAGCTGTCGAACCACACCTGTTCATTATTCTGGGCGCGACTGGGGATTTGACCAGGCGGAAGCTGTTGCCTGCCTTGTTTCATCTACGAACCTACGGCGAGCTCGAGAAGCAGAACACACTCATCGTCGGTGCTGCGCTGCCCGAGCTCAGTCAAGATGCCTTCCGGTTATGGGCCTATGAGGGTCTGAGCAGTTCCGGATCGCGTAATGCGACGGACCTGCGCCAATGGTGTGACGCTCATGTCTATTATCAGACCTTACGCGAAGGCGCGTTGGTGGACTATCAAGCGCTTGCCAGGTTCGTCGCTCAGTTTGAAGTGGCGAGAAATCTTCCCCAAAACCGAATATTTTACCTGGCACTGCCGCCGACAATTGTGCCCGAAACCTTGGAACGACTCGATCAAGCCGGATTGCTGAAGAGCCACGGTTGGGTGCGCGTGGTCTTTGAAAAGCCGTTCGGTCATGATTTTCACTCGGCACGCGCGCTCAATACCCTCTTACATCGCTATCTCGACGAATCGCAGATCTATCGCATCGATCATTATCTCGGGAAAGAGACCGTGCAGAACCTCTTGGCCTTTCGCTTTGCGAACCCCATTTTTGAATCGCTCTGGAATCGCGATACGGTGGAGAGTGTGGAAATCACGGTTGCAGAAGATCTCGGGGTCGAACACCGCGGGGCGTACTACCAAGGGGCCGGAGCCTTACGTGACATGGTGCAGAACCATTTGACACAACTGCTGACCGTCGTTGGCATGGAAGTGCCGACGTCCTTTGAAGCATCGGAGATTCAATCCGAAAAACTCAAAGTCCTGCGTTCAATCTCACCCATTCGTCAGCAGGACGTGATTTTCGGACAGTATACGGCGTGGGATCTCGCCGGCCAGAGCATTCCCGGCTATCTCGAAGAACATGGCGTGCCTCCTGACTCGAGAACCGAGACCTACGTCGCCTTGAAATTGGAGATTCATAACTGGCGTTGGAGGGGGGTGCCGTTTTATCTCAGAACCGGAAAACGGCTTCCCCGCAAGATCACACAGGTGGCTGTCATCTTCCGCTCGGCGCCGATTCAAGTCTTTCGATCGCTGGAGCCAGGCAGCCTCAACCCCAACAAGCTGCTGATCATGCTGCAACCGAG
>JAOUGT010000159.1 GCA_029865485.1 Nitrospira sp. | reverse complement strand
CGCCGTGTTGGTTGAGCTCGCGGACGAGATCCGGATCATCAACCCGCACGGTCCTGAAGGCTTTCTGCTCTTTCGAGTCCCCATCGGGTTTCAATTTCCCGGTCAACACCTGGCTGGTCACCGAAACCTCGGCGACCTTCTCATCCCCAACCAGCCGCTTGAATTCACTGTACGGAAGTTCTTCGACCTGATTCAGAGCCAGAATGAAGTCATGCACGATCACGACCGCCATGATGGCGAGCATGATATACCAGATTGAGAATGACACTTTTTTATTCATCGCACCGCTCCAGCAGGATGTCGGCGCTGGCCCACACAGGGCTAAAACGTGAAATACGCCCCAACGCCAATTGATTCGATCTTTTGATTATAAAGTGATCCATAGGGATTATAGCCATGGAAATAGGTCGCCATGATCCGAAAATGCCGGCGCGTTCCAGTTCGAGACCATTCGAGGCCTCCAAGCACATTCGTGTTAATAATCCAGCCCAGCTCCTCCATAGACTTAAAGTCTGCCGACAACACGGGCGCGACAACCAAGCGATCGAGGAACGGTTCCAAGATCCTGGTCCGCATCGCTGGCGCCCTTGCCTCAAACCCCCATTGGAGTCTGGTCCGGTCGATTGTCGATGGCTCACGGTGGACGAGGACCGCCGCCCCTCCATAAAGCCGAAGCCATCGATAGTCATAGGACAGAATCCCTTCAACTTCCTCCAGAATGAAAGTCGAGGGCTTGATTTCCGGATGACTGCCCAAAAACTCGTCGCCGAGATGACTGCTCTGGTGGTAATAGCGAAGCCTCGCCGACCAATTCCCCGAGCGCCACGAGAGCGGGACCCCCACGTTAAAATCCGTGTTGATCAATGCCGCATTCTTCTCGGACAGGTTGAACTGCGCAAAGACACCAGTGAGCAGTCCAACCTGCCATCCGTCGCAGCCTTTCCGCCTGGTGTAGAAACCAAAATTCTCACCGATGGCCACCGACCCCAGGCTGAAGGAGGAATTGTCAGCCCGCAACCGCGACTGTTGCCAGATGGCAAAGAACTGGGGCTGTTTAGGATCGGCCAACAGAGGACGGAAGAGGTCGTCGGAGGGAAAGGCCTCACCGACTGCTTCGCCGTCGATTTTCTCGTAGGGTTGTCCGTACCGACAATCGAGCAACTCCTTCGTCCCCGAGTTACCCGGCTCCTTGTCATTTGTATGGCCAGCATAGGCTTGTCCTGCCAGCAGAACCATAAGAGAAAGTATTCCAACAATCCATCGATCGCAAGACACTCCCCGGCGCATCCCTCTCCCCCCCTCTGACGTTCTTGAATGATTCCACCTGGATGAGGTTCACAGCCCCCTTCGATAGCATATTTTGAGAGGAAATTCATGTAGTTCTAGGATCGATTGAGGAATCGCGTTTAGCGAGGGAACGAAGGGTCTTTTCGGCTGGTCCATTTCCACTGGCTGATCTCCGGCATGTCTTCTCCGTATTCGGCGATGTACTGTTTATGCTGGATGCGTTTGTCCCGCAAAGCCTGTTTGGCGTAGTCGGCCTGGGAGCCGCGCAGTGGGATTCGATCGATGACGTCAGCAACGAGATGGAAACGATCGATATCGTTCATCACCGCCATATCGAACGGGGTCGAAGTCGTGCCTTCTTCCTTGTACCCACGCACATGCAAGTTCTTGTGATTGGTCCGTCGATAGGTGAGGCGGTGGATCAGCCAGGGATAGCCGTGAAAGACGAAAATGATCGGCTTATCGGTGGTGAACAGAGCGTCGAAATCCCGGTCCGACAACCCGTTCGGATGCTCTGTGCGCGGCTGCAGCTTCATCAGATCGACCACGTTGATGACGCGAACCCTGACATTCGGCAGATAGGTCCGCATCAAGGACACGGCCGCCAGCGTTTCCATGGTGGGGACATCGCCGCAACAGGCCATCACGACATCCGGTTCGCTCTCCTTGTCATTACTGGCCCATTCCCAGATGCCGATGCCGGCCGTGCAATGGATGATCGCTTCCTCCATCGTGAGCCACTGCAGGGCTCGCTGCTTACCCGCCACGATGACGTTCACCTTGTTACGACTGCGGAGACAATGGTCGGTGACGGACAGGAGCGTATTGGCGTCGGGCGGCAGATAGACACGGATCACCTCGGCTTTCTTGTTGACCACGTGATCGATAAAACCCGGATCTTGATGACTGAAGCCATTGTGATCCTGCCGCCAGACGTGGGACGACAACAAATAGTTCAGCGAGGCGATCGGTCGCCGCCACGGGATGTGGTTGCAGACCTTGAGCCATTTGGCATGCTGATTGAACATTGAATCAATGATGTGAATGAAGGCTTCGTAGCAGGAAAAGAAGCCATGCCGGCCGGTCAGGAGATACCCCTCCAGCCATCCCTGGCACTGGTGTTCACTCAGCATCTCCATGACCCGCCCGTCCGGTGCCAGATGGTCGTCGTACGGAAGGCGGTCTGCCATCCACGTCCGATTGGTGACATCCAAGACGTCCTGCCATCGGTTGGAGTTGTTTTCGTCCGGGCTAAAGAGGCGGAAATTCCGTTGGTCCATATTGAGCTTCATCGTGTCCCGCAAAAAGGCCCCCATCACGCGGGTGGATTCCGCTTCGAGGACACCGGGGCCGGGAATTGTGACGGCATACTCTCGAAAATCAGGTAGCCGCAGATCTTTGAGCAACAGGCCGCCGTTCGCGTGGGGATTCGCACTCATACGACGGTTTCCTGTCGGCGCCAGCTCTGCCAATTCAGGGCGAAGAGCGCCCGTCTTGTCGAACAGCTCGTGGGGTTTGTAGCTCTTCATCCACCGTTCAAGGATCTTGATATGGGCCGGCTTGTCCATGTCGCCCATTGGCACTTGATGGGACCGCCAGTAGTCTTCGGTCCGTTTCCCGTCGATCTCCGGCGGACAGGTCCAGCCTTTTGGTGTGCGGAGCACAATCATGGGCCAGAGCGGCCTTTGTTTCATGCCTTTTCTTCGCGCGTCGGCCTTGATCCGTTGAATATCTTGCACAACGGTCTCAAGCGTCGTGGCCATGAGCCGATGCATCGTCCGAGGATCATGACCTTCGACGAAATAGGGAACGTACCCATAGCCTCGGAACAGGTGCTCCAGCTCACCATGGCTGATCCGCGCCAGCACAGTCGGATTCGCAATCTTGTAGCCGTTCAAATGAAGAATAGGCAGGACCACGCCGTCGCTCACCGGATTAAGAAATTTATTGGAATGCCAACTGGTCGCGAGCGGTCCGGTCTCCGCTTCACCATCACCCACCACACAAGCTGCGATCAGATCCGGATTATCGAATACCGCTCCAAAGGCATGAGAGAGCGAGTAGCCCAACTCACCACCTTCGTGAATCGAACCAGGCGTCTCCGGCGCCACGTGGCTGGGAATGCCGCCGGGAAACGAGAACTGTTTGAACAGGCGGTGCACGCCCTGCTCGTCCTGCGAGATATCCGGATAAACTTCGCTGTAGGTGCCTTCGAGGTAGGCATTGGCAACAAGACCAGGCCCTCCGTGGCCGGGCCCGGTGATATAGATCATGTTCAAATCGTGTTGTGTGATCAGGCGGTTCAAATGCACATAGATGAAGTTCAAGCCCGGTGTCGTACCCCAATGGCCGAGCAGGCGAGGCTTGATATGGGCGCGGGTGAGCGGCTTCCTGAGCAAGGGATTGTCATAGAGATAGATCTGCCCGACGGACAAATAATTGGCCGCTCGCCAATAGGCATCCATCCGATCGAATAGTTCAGAATTCCGCGCTATGGTCTTGGTTCGTGGCATACGCTCCTCGTTCATTGTTTCGGTTTGCCGAGCTGTTCGCTGACAGCACGTGCGATCTCGCTTTCTTCATCGGTATGCATGACGCGTACGGTTACCTTGCCGTTGTCTTGTGAAATCACGGGTGCACCGGCCTCGTTGCGCGCGTGATCGAGCGCGACGCCGAGAAATTCCAAGCGGTCGCAGATGCGAGCACGAATAACCGGTGAGTGTTCGCCAATGCCGGCCGTGAAGATCAGGGTCTCCAATCCTCCGAGTGCCGCCGTGAGCGCCCCTATCCATTTTTTCGCCTGATAGCAAAACAGTGCGACGGCTTCCGCCGCTCGTGGATCATGCTGCTCCTCCTTGAGCAAATCCCGCATGTCGGAACTTATTTCCGAGACCCCGAGCAAGCCCGATTCCGTATTCACCATCGTGTGAAATTGATCCGCACTCATGCCTTCCGTGCGAGCCAGATAGGCCACGAGCCCTGGGTCGAGATCCCCCGATCGACGACTCATCGGCAGGCCGGAGGTGGGCGTGAAGCTCATCGTCGTGTCGACGGCTTGTCCATTCTTCACCGCCGCCATACTGGCGCCATTCCCGAGATGGGCGAGGATGATGCGACCTTTGACCTCATGAGACGTACCGACCTGCTCCAGTTCCCTCATCAGGAACGCATAGGACAAGCCATGAAACCCATACCGTTGGAGACCGAGTTGTTCATAGCGCCGTGGGATCGGCAGAAGGCGAGCCACCCTCGGCATGTCTCTGTGAAACGCCGTATCGAAACAGGCGACTTGCTGGAGATGGGGATACCGCTGTGCGAATGCGTGAATCAATTCGATCTCAGCGGGAAGATGCTCCGGATCATACACACGTAATCGTTCCAGCTCCTCCATGACAACCGGTGCCACGCGTTGAGGTTCACGATACCGGCCACCATGGACGACCCGATGTCCAATTGCCACGAGCGGGTGCTGTGCAAGATGCTCCTTGATGCAGGCCAACAGCGGCTCAAGACATGCAACATGGTCGGACGCGGTGATCGTCCGACGCTCGGCCGTGCCGGTGTGTTCACGCACCCAGTTGATGGTTCCATTCGGCATCCCAATGCGGTCGATGGAGCCTGACAGTTCACGGGCGGGAGGGGCACCGGCCCGGAAGAGGGCGAATTTGAGCGTGGACGACCCCCCATTGATCGCCAAGATTGAACCGGCTGGAGCAGCCGCGGTGGAGACCGTCATACTTGCCCCATCTTAACCAGCCAATCCGTGCCCACCCTCATCCACGACGAACATACTCTCCGACCAAGCGATAGGCGTTGTGAAGATACTGTGCCATCATCCTCTGAGTATTGAAGAACCCGCCGTTTAATGCAATTGACTGCCGCATAATTTCGAGAAAACGTTCACGATCCTTGTAGAAACAGGGGAGGACGCTCTGTTCCAACTTGTCATAGAGCGCCACAGCATGACAGGCATCCATCCCTTCGCGTGGATCAAGGCACGTATCGATTCGATCACCGATCGACCAGCCGGTCACGCCTTCGACATGACCTTCGACCCACCATCCGTCGAGTACGCTCAGACTTGGCACTCCATTGACCGCCGCCTTCATCCCGCTGGTGCCTGAGGCTTCCATCGGAGGGAGTGGCGTGTTGAGCCACACATCCACACCGGCACAGAGCAGCTTTGCGAGCGTCATGTCGTAGTTCGCGAGATACGCAACTCGAACCTTCCCCCGCAGGGCATCGCGGAGTTCATGGATTCTATGAATGATCTGTTTCCCCTCCTGATCACGTGGATGTGCCTTGCCGCCGAAAACGATCTGCACCGCTCCGATCTGCTCGGCAATCTTGGCCAACCGTTCAAGATCGTGAAAGATCAGAGTCCCTCGCTTGTAGGCCGCCGCCCGCCTGGCAAACCCGATCGTCAACACATCGCGGTCGAACCCGGCGTTCGACTCGCGATTCACATATTCGACCAATACCCGCTTGGCCGCGCTGTGCGCATCCCATATTTCGTGATCGGGAATGCTGATCGCGTATCGAAGCGAGAGTTGATCGCGCCGCCAGTCAGGCAGACGCCGGTCATAGAGCGATTGAAAAGCGGGAGCAGCCCAGGTCACCGCATGGACGCCGTTCGTAATCGAGTGTATCGGGTACCCGGGGAAGAGACTATGCGACACCTCGCCGTGTTTCATGGCGACCCCATTCACGAACCGTGAGCCGCTCAACGCAAGTTGCGTCATGTTCAAACTATGGTCATGCCCACAGGCCTTGAGCCATGCACAGCGCCGGTCGCCGAGCACCCGATGGGCCAGATCTTGGGGAAATTGATCATGCCCAGCCGGCACCGGCGTATGGGTCGTAAACACACATTGTTCCCGAACGGCGTCGACCAGATCGGCTGGGACACCCTCCTCATAGGACCTCGACGTCAGTTTTTCTTCCAGCAAGGCGAGCACGAGCAAGGCCGCGTGCCCTTCATTCATATGGAATCGGCGGAGGTGCCCGTAGCCGAGTGCCCGCAGCATGCGAAATCCGCCGACTCCCAGCACAAGCTCCTGGCAGAGTCGATAATAATCGTCTCCGCCATAGAGCCTATCAGTGAGCGTCCGGTCCCATGGCTGATTCTCAGGAAGATCCGTATCGAGCAGGTAGACCGGCACCTCATCTCCCAACTCGCCCTTCACACGGTATTGCCAGGCCCCCACATGTACCGTGCGATCCTCGAGTTCGACCGTGACACGCGGGCGGACAGGATTGCAGAAATCATTGATCGGCCAGGCCACCGGCTCTTCATGCTGCCGGCCCTGTTCGTCCAACCGTTGATAGAAATATCCCCGCCGATGCAGGAGGGTGACCGCCACCATGGGAATTTGGAGATCGGCGGCAGATCGAACTGAATCTCCCGCCAACACCCCCAACCCGCCTGCATACGTTGGCATGGCAGGGTCGAGACCGATTTCCATAGAGAAATAGGCCACGAGCGGGCTTCGTCCTCCAACCACCTCTCCGATCAGTCCATCAGTCATTGTGATATCTCCCCACAGTTCTACTCTAAGGAGGTCTCACCCCTAAGACAATCTAAATGCACAAGTCTCATCCGTTTTTGAAAACCGACCAGGGACACCGGACTACACAACCTGCTCATTCCGCAACTTCACCACTAACTCCTTCTTCGTCATCAGAATGGATCCCAGGCCTATCACGATCGTCAACATCGTGATCACTCCTCCGACCAACGGTAGGAGAGAGAGAATGAAATAGACGACGAGTCCTGCGATGAAGGCCCTTGTCGTTGAAAATGGGGCCGAAACCAATCTTAGAAGCCGTTGCCCAAGCCACAACATGACGCACACCCGTCCTAAGTAGAGGGTCACGACATACATTGCTGCCAGCATCAGTCCGATCGGGATTCCCAGAATCGAGACCATGCATAAGGCAATCAGCAGCGGAACGCCGAACAACAATGCGCCGCCAAGGCCGAGCACAACCCAGGGCTGTTCTTGAATCTTCAACGTGACCCGCGACGTGAAGATGGGGTAGATGCGCAGGAGCAGAAGGCCGAGCAACAAGGTCGAGGTGAAGCTGATCAACCCGGCAATAAGCTTCGCTCCCGCAAGCCCCCGTTTGGCTTCCTCGCCTTTGAAGACTTCCGGGATGGGATGCCGTGTGACGGTGCCGAGCACGGTGGCTCCCTCATCGATCGACGGTTCGTCGTCGCTCCAATATCTGACGTTCTTTCCGACCGAAGCCCTGGACGTGAGACGAATAGCCGGTGCTGCGACGGCGAGATCCCCACCGATCGCCTTTGACAGGGTGACATTGCCTGCACCGATCCGGACATCTCCGTCGATCGATCCCCCAAGCGACAGATTCCCTGCGCCGATCACGGCACTCCCTTTGAGATGCGAGGAATCAGTCAGATGCACGTCTCCACCGGCGATAGTCACATTCCGGTGAACCTTGCCGCTGAGCGTCACCGTCCCTCCGGCTATCCTGGCATCCTGTGTGACCTCACCCGATACCCGCACCTCGCCACCGGCCACGATCAAATCCCCGTCCACGACTCCGTCCACCAACACTTCACCGCCTGCTGCATAGACATCGCCGTGTACGGTCCCTGATATCTCCACATGCGGGCCAAAGGCAAAGTAATCGCCCTGGACTTCCTGCCCCGCGCTCAGTACAACTCGCTTCTTCCACTCGGCATGTTCCGATGAGTCTTCAGCCTCTACGCGGCCGACCCCCAACAGACACACAACCACCCCAAGAATCAGGCTCATAATTCTCATACAGACTCTCAACACATCGCGCACAGGTGATTCGGGCATCGTTGCACCTCACTTATGGAAAGTGGCCGGTGACGGCTATGGTAGGAACAAGACATCC
>JAOUGT010000303.1 GCA_029865485.1 Nitrospira sp. | reverse complement strand
CCACTTGAGGATGACCGAGGTGTCGAGTCCTCCGGAGTACGCCAGGACGATTTTCTTGAGCGAAGTGGGTTTCATGGTGAAATCCTATCGAGCACCTTTCGTGCGGCTAAGAAGTTGAGTCAAAATGGCCTTTTGCATATGCAACCGGTTCTCGGCCTGATCAATGACGACTGACTGAGGGCCATCCAACACATCGGCGCTAATCTCCTCTCCCCGATGGGCCGGTAAGCAGTGCATGACAATCGCGTCGGGTTTTGCCCGTTGCAGGAGTCGCTGATTGAGTTGGTAGGGAGCCAGCAGGCGTAACCGTCTGGCTTGTTCCCGTTCGCGTCCCATACTGATCCATACGTCGGTATAGACGACATCCGCTTCCTTCACGGCCACAAGGGGATTTTCCACCACCTCAATTGAAGCGCCAGTGGCCTGCCCCTCGATCCTGGAGCGGTCGACGACACGTTGATCCGGTTGATAGCCTGAGGGACACCCGATGACCACGCGCATTCCCATCTTCGTGCCGGCTTCGATGAGTGAGTTGGCGACGTTATTCCCGTCTCCGATATAGGCCAGACTGAGTCCCTTGAGTCGTCCCTTCAGTTCCTGGATCGTCAGAAGATCAGACAAAGCCTGACAGGGATGACTGTGGTCGGTGAGCCCGTTAATAACCGGCATAGAGGCTTCCGTCGCCCATTCCTCAACGATCGCATGGTCATAGGTGCGGATGACAATGCCGTCGAGGTACCGGGACAAGACGCGTGCCGTATCCGCCACCGTCTCTCCACGAGAGAGTTGAATATCGCTCATCGGCAGCCCCAGGGCATGGCCACCGAGTTGGTTCATGCCTGCCTCAAAGGACACGCGGGTCCTGGTCGACGGTTTTTGGAAGAGAAGCCCTAGCGTCTTCCCTCGAAGCAACGGATGCGGGACACCTCGTTGCTGCTTCTTTTTGAGCGTACTCGCCAGCCGTAAGAGGGCAAGGACTTGGGAGCGTGGCATGGTGGCCACGTCAAGCAGATCCTTGGCGTATCGCTCGGTGTTGCGTGGATGTCGGCTTCGTACAGCCATCAGTGATGAGAGTCTTTGTCCGCTGTCTGGCGTTGGGTAAAGAGCGCCGCAAGGAGATCCATGAGCCGGTCGATCTCCGGCGCGGTAATGATCAAGGGTGGAACCATGCGCAGTACGTGCTCGTTCGCTGCATTCAAGAGCACGCCACGCGCCAGCGCATCGGCGACCACCGCTCTGGCATCGATCGTCAATTCCATCCCCTGCAACAGGCCAAGGCCTCGCACCTCTTGGACGACTCGATAGCGGCCCTTACAGTCGGCTAGGCTTTTGGCCAAGTACTCGCCCATGCGCTTGGCGTTCTCCAGTATCGGTCCTTCGAGCAGCACGTGACAGACCGCGAGGGCGGCAGCGCAGGCGAGCGGATTTCCCCCGAATGTCGAAGCATGAGAGCCAGGGGTGAATGCCGCCGCCACCGATTCTTTGGCGAGACAGGCTCCAATCGGGACTCCTCCGGCGAGTCCCTTGGCCAAGGTCATGATGTCGGGCTGTACCCCAAGTTGTTCGTAGGCAAAGAGCGTTCCGGTCCTTCCCATGCCGGTTTGGATCTCATCGAAAATCAGAAGGATGTCTTTCTGCGTACAGAGCTGTCTGAGGTTTTTTAAGTACTCCCGATCCGCGACATGCACGCCGCCTTCCGCCTGGATCGGTTCCAGCATAATGGCCGCCGTCCTCTCGGTGACGAGGGATTCGATGGCCGTAAAGTCATTGAACGGGGCATAGGCGAATCCCGGCATCAGCGGCTCGAAGCCTTTCTGAACCTTTTCTTGACCGGTCGCCGTGACCATGGCGAGGGTCCGTCCATGGAACGAATTCTTCATCGTGATAATTTCATAACGAGCAGCGCCATAGCGTTCATGGCCGTAGCGGCGTGCCAGCTTGATTGCGGCTTCGTTGGCCTCTGCGCCACTGTTGCAAAAGAACACGCGGTCTGCAAACGAGTGATCGACCAGCAAGCGGGCCAGCTTCACTTGGGGCTCGGTGTAATACAGATTTGAGGTATGGATAAGTTGGGCTGCCTGGCGCTGGATGGCCTGGACAAGATCTGGATGGCCATATCCGAGAATATTCACGGCGATTCCAGCGACAAAATCCAGGTACTCGCGCCCCTCCAGATCGTAGACCTTCGCACCCCTCCCCCGCACGATCGAAATAGGCTGGCGGGTGTAGGTCTGCATCAGATACTTGGCTGCATCATCCTTTAACTCTTCAGTCGGCATGTGACGTATCCCCTTAGAAAGAAAGGAAAGCTAGCACAGGGTCAGTAGGAAGAGCAATAAGTGACGGGGTGACCCCTAATCTCCGGCTAAGTCGGGCTGAGGGCCAGGATGTTGGCTCGTGCCAGGGACACGAGGGCCTGCTGCGCGGCCGTGGTGAGCCGTAACAATGTCCGGCGCGCATGCTGCACGACCTTTCCAAC
>JAOUGT010000157.1 GCA_029865485.1 Nitrospira sp. | reverse complement strand
GAAGGCCGGTGGGTTTTGGACCATCCTTAAAGACATGACCTTGATGTCCTTCGCACCGAGTGCAGTGGACTTCGGTCCGGGCCATGAACAGTTGGTAGTCGGTCCTGGTTTCAACGACGCGTGGATCCAGTGGTTGCCAGAAGCTGGGCCAACCGGTGCCGCTATCGAATTTGTGGTCGGACGAAAACAGGGGCAGATCGCAGCCGGCACAGTAATAAATCCCCGACGCATGGTTTTCATGCAGCGGGTTGACGAAAGCCCGTTCTGTATCTTCGTGCCGCAAGACACGATAGGCCGTCGCCGACAGTTGTTTTTTCCATTCCTCGTCCGTCTTTGTGATTTTGACAATGGGATCGATCTGAAGCGTACGTGGCATAGGGTATCTCCTTCGTGAGTTGGAGCCATTGCTTCTCAGTCGAAAGGGGAACCGAAGTCTTACAGGGAGTTCATAAATGGCATGTTCCCCGCTGTGACGAAGTCATAAAATGGTACGGATCGGGGATCCGGAATGCAAGGGGCTGCAGTCAACGAGGGAATGTCTGTCGTGTAGGCGAGGTGTCATAGCCCAAGATGACATGAGCTTTGGTTAATGATCGGCAGAAACTTGGCGAACCAACTGCCAGACTTTCCAATGGGATGGATGTGGCTCGGTTCGTTCCGGTTGAGAGAGTTCGATCTGAATGTCGTAAAGACCGGTGCTCAGATTCTCCACTTGGGTCACAGGGTACCACCATTCGTACCGCTGTTCCCATCGATCCCGACAGGCCAACCTCACGTAGCATCGGCTGACTGGTTTCATGCGGATCGGTGCATCCGGCCCCAGCACGATAGGGATGGAGTGGACTTGATGCCGAGACCCTGGCGGGTGCATGGTTCTAACCGAAAAATTGCCTTCCCATCCGCTGAGCTGAAGGAGACAATCGTAGGCGACTCCAGGTCCGACGTTTTCCAACTCGGGAGTGAGCGTCACGATTCGTCCGGCGTTGAGGATCGAGAGGTTGGTGATGCTCAGAGCAGGTTGCTCAGCACGGAAGTCGTCCCAGAGCCGAGTTACGAATTCACGCCAATAAAAGATCCCGACTCCAGCGCCGATCACGACAATCAGAAGGCCGATCACTAATAGCCAGTCCATGGTCCGTAGGTATCCGGTTCAGTTGGCCCTGAGGTTGAAAAATAGGGAGAACCTACGCGGCGGAGAGGCGAGTGTCAACTCGCAGGCACATGCTTCGACTTGATCAGGTCTGAAACAGGAAAGCCCAGCTGCTGAGCTTTCATAACCAATTGTTGATAGGTACTTTCGTCGAGTATCTGAGTGCGAGACAGGATCCAGAGGTAGCGACGGTCCGGTGTCCCGACGAGGGCGGTGCGGTAATCCTGGTCAAGGTCGAAGATCCAATAGTTTCCTTCTCGAGAGGGGCCTACAAGGCGTGCGAAGAAATTGTCAAAGGTCACCATCAGTCTGGCATTGGTGGCACTATCTACGACTGTTGCAACGCCGTCGGCCTGGTCCACAGTACCACTGTCGGTGACGCATTCGTTGTGCACAGCCACTGTACCGGCCTGACGGATCGTATAGGTCGCCTGTGAGGCAATGCAGTGGCGCTGAAACCACATGGGGAGCCGAGCGATCTCGTACCACGTTCCAGCATAGCGGGTCAGATCCACTGAGGCGACGGTGGGGAGTGGTTGATTCGGCTTGCCCCCGACACAACTGGTGGTAATGAACGACAAGCTGCTCAGGATAAGAAAGGAGACGATCTTCACGGTTGACTCCCGGTAGATGGTATTCATTATGGTGACAGTTCTGTGACGTTTCAATAGAGCACCCTCGCGCCTGGTTTAAAGGTGAGGTAGTACCACACCCATTCAGACATCACACGAAAGCGATTTCGGAAACCGATCAGGAAGAAAATATGGACAACGCACCAAAGCACCCAAGCCAAAAGTCCTGTGGCATGGATCGAGCCCAGTTGTGCCACGGCTTGGGCGCGACCAATTGTGGCCACCATGCCGCGGTCTGTATAGCGAAACGGTGGACGTTGGTCTGAACTCACGTTGTGATTGATGAGATGGGCCACATACCGCCCCTGTTGCATGGCGACGGGCGCGATGCCTGGCAAGGGCTTCCCGTCACCACCTTGGTAATGGGCGGCATCTCCAATGACGAAGATCCAAGGATCGTCCGGGATCGTCAAATCCGCCCGGACTTTGACACGACCGTTGGAATCCTGAGGGGCCTGGATCGTATCCAACAGGGGTGAGGCTTTATTGCCAGCTGCCCAAATCACATTGGTCGAGGGGATCCACTCACCACCGATCATCACGCTTTCCGCATGGATTGCTTCCACCGGGCTATTGAGTCTGACCGTGACGCCTTTGTGCAAGAGCGCTGTCACGGCTCTAGTCGAGAGCGTCGGATCGAAACCTGGAAGAATGCGAGGTCCTGCCTCCACTAGAATGATGGACAGATCATCAAGGCACAGGTGTGGATAGTCGGGTCCCATGGCTCTTCGTCCAATTTCAGCCAGTGCGCCGGCTATTTCGACGCCGGTGGGCCCTCCCCCGACAATGACGAAGGTGAGACGATCCTGCGCGCCGGTTTCGGCTCTCCGCTGTTCCGCTTGCTCAAATGCAAGCAGCATGCGTTCACGGAGCCGGACAGCATCGCGCATGGTTTTCAGTCCGGGCGCAAAGGGTTCCCAGTCGTCGTGCCCGAAGTAGGCATGGCGAGAGCCCGGTGACACAACTAAGGTATCAAAGCTGATCGGTGCGCTGTCCTTCAGGAGAACCGCCCGGGTGGTCCGGTCGATCGCGACCACGTCATCCATCACCACGCGCACGTTCGGCTGGGCGCGAAAGACCGTGCGCAGGGGCCAGGCGATATCGCTGGGTGACAGCGCCGCCGTGGCCACTTGATAGAGGAGTGGTTGAAAGACATGGTGATTCGTGCGGTCGATGAGGATGACGTCGGCATGGCGCAGGGCGCGGGCAGCGGTCAAGCCGCCGAATCCACCTCCGATGATGACAACGCGCGTAAGGGCCATTCGCTTCTGCTCCGGTCCTGTTCTGGGTTCGAAGCAGCGTGGCATATCGGTTGGGTTGAGTCAATCGAGGGGCTTGTCCTGAGGCTTGTCGAAGAGTTCGCCGTGATTGTGTGGGCAGGAGGTAAGGTAAACGGTGGGAAAACATCGTCGTGAACTACGAGAGTGATTTCTCAAATTACGCTGCACGATGTAAGGGCTTGCGATTTTTACCGGGCATCTTACCGACCCGATTGTTCGACGACTTCTTGTGCCAAATAGCCGGTTGTTTACACAGTAATCGTGCTCCCGGCTTGAAGGTAAGGTAGGACCAGATCCATTCCGCCATCACGCGGACTGGATTTCTGAGACCGATCAACAAGAAGATGTGCGTGACACACCAGAGCACCCAGGCGAGCAATCCGGACGCACGGACCGGGCCGCATTGTGCGACTGCTTGCCCACGACCGATGGTGGCCAACATACCCCGGTCTCGGTACACAAATGGTGAACGGTGTGCCGGCGAGCGTTCTTCATTAATTAAGGTGGCGACATACCGGCCCTGGCTGATCGCAACGGGCGCGATCCCTGGGAGTGGTCTGCCGTCCTGGTCCAGGCAGTACGCGCCATCGCCGATGACGAAGATCCACGGGTGCCCTGAGATCGTCAGGTCTGGTTGGACTTTGACCCGGCCGGATGGATCCTGATCAACGCCCAGCGTATCCAGCAGGGGGGAGGCCTTGGTGCCGGCCGCCCAGATCACATGGGTGGAGGCAATCCATTCCTCGCCGAGCATCACTCCGTCTGCGCGAACGGCCGTGGCGGGATTGTTGAGTTTAACGGTGACCCCCATCCGTTCAAGCGCGGCCAGAGCCTTTTCAGAGAGCGCAGGATCGAAGCCAGGCAGAATGCGCGAGCCGGCCTCAACGAGGATAATAGACAGATCATCCAGGCGGAGGTGGGGATAGTCAGATCCGATCGCTGCTCTCCCGATTTCAAGCAGTGAGCCGACGAGCTCGACTCCCGTCGGTCCTCCTCCCACAATGACGAAGGTGAGGCGATTCTGAGATCCGGTGTCGGCCTTCTGACGTTCGGCTTCCTCGAACGCGAGCAGCATCCGCTCTCGTAACTGAATCGCATCGGCCATGGTCTTGAGCCCTGGTGCACAGGATTCCCAGTTGTCCTGTCCGGGATAAGCATGACATGACCCAGGAGCCACGATGAGGGCATCAAACCCGATCGGGGCGCTGTGACGCAGATGGACCTCGCGCGACAGCCGATCGATCGACACGACGTCATCCATGACGATCCGCACGTTGGGCTGTGAACGGAATACGGTGCGCAGGGGCCAGGCGATATCGCTGGGTGACAATGCTGCCGTGGCCACGTGATAGAGCAACGGCTGGAAGACATGGTGATTGGTGCGGTCGATCAAGACGACATCGACATCACGCAAGCAGCGCGCCGCCGTCATGCCGCCGAACCCACCCCCGATAATGACCACGCGTGTGCGAGTCATGGGGTGAGCGAGAAGGGCGGATTCATCCACCGGGTTGGGTCCTCACGAGAATGAGGGGGTCTGCCCGGGCTGTCCGACGATGGAGCAGGGGACAGGGGTTTCCACGAGCAGCGTAAGCGTCGTCTCTCTCTTCATCGGCAGGTCTGGCATTTTCTTGAGCGAGAGAGACGGTATGGGACCACGTCTTGGCTTCAGGGGCGGTCCTGCTACACTTACCTCGATGGAGTGAAGCAGCGCGATACGTCTTGAGCAACAAGCAAGGAGTCCTCCTCTATGGCTATCCATACCTGTCGTCGGATGATCGGTTCCGTCTGGTGTGCGGCTGCCGTTCTCTTGATCGTGGGATGTTCCAATAACTACTATACGGCCAACGTGAACGGAGAACAGAAGGTCTATCGAGTGGATGGACAAGGCGGGAAGACGCTGGTGTACGAGACGGATCTGCAGGGGCAGACCGTCGTGTATGATCCCAATGATCCGATGGCCAAGCGGCAGATTGCGGCACAAGAGGCGGCGGCAGGGCTCAATCACAGAAAAGCGGAACGGCTTGAAGAGAGCACTTCTGCGTCGAAACGGCAGCCGAACGAGCCCATCTATGTGGATCTCGCGCCGGCTGAGTTGGATGAACAGATGCAGAAGGCCGAGCGAGCCAAAGGCGCGGTGGCGGACCAAATTCGAAGCGAGTTTGTCGCGGACCCCGTGATTAAACTCATCGAGCGAAATCAGGAACGCTCTGGCTTGATGAAGCCCCATCTGTCGGCCGGGGCGGATGTCGAGGTGTTGCCGAAGGTCTCGCTGAAGGAGGCCTATGGACTCGATCGAAAGACAGGGAAACCGATGAAGATATTGGCGGTCGTGTTTGAAGCCACAATCACGTCACAGACGCCGCCCGCGACCTATCGAGTGTCCGAGTCCGGCCATGCGCAACGGAACCTCGAAGTATCCAAGCGCTTCGCGAAGCAGGTGAAGCAAGTCATCCTGGACAAAATCGGCCCGAATATTCCGGCGCACTAACCGGACACGCTCACATCCGGTGCGGAAGCGTTATCCCGTCGGCTCGCTGTCGAGTTTGTGCGCCTTGCGACCACCGCCGGCCAGCTGGTGCTCAGGAATCTGTCCGGCGACCATCAACTTCGCCATGTCCGCGGCACGGGTCACCAGCTGCTGCGCGGCGTCACGCAGTTCACGGCTGTTCTGCACTTCACAGACATTTCGCTCCATGTCTTCCGCGCTCCACCCGCGCGAGTGGGCAATGAATGGGAACTGGGGAAACTGGCAGCCGACCTCCGCCCAAAAGGTCATCAGTTGTCCGGCGACTCCCTGCACGTTGTCCTGTCCGCCCATGATGATAAAGGCCGCCACCTTATTCTTGAGCAGATGTTTGTTCGCGATGGTCTCCTGATTCTGGATACAATTCATCCGCTCGACCATCTTGAAGTAAAGACTGCTGGCATTGCCCCACCGTATTGGTGTCGAGACCAGAATAACATCGGCCCAATGGACAATGGCTTCATACACGCGATCGAGTTGATCGGTTGGATCCATCTGTGTGATCGAACAGGGCCAGGTACAGGCTTGAGCAGCCTTCGAGTAAAACCCTTCACATGCTCGAAAATTTAGCTCGCGCAATCTGATGCATTGCGTCTCCAGTTTCAGCGCCGTTCGCGCATAGTCCAACGCGGCATCGAGCAGCGCATCGGATGTGCTGTAGCGTGGGTGGTCCGCCGTCATCGCCGTGGTGGAAATACCGACGACACGGATAGGGCCTGGTTGGCGTACAACGGGACGAGCGAGTGGGTGGGGACTGTGAGGTTGTTTCTTGCGTTTGGTGGCCGAGGAGAGATCGATGTAGAGCCGGCCTTGCTCAATCTTGGTCGTATAGACAGGCACTTGGTCCGCCTCGTACCCGGCCTCGCCCTGGCCGGTTGCATGGTGGAATTTCCAGTAGTGCCAGGGACACACGACATAGTCGCCGTCGAGCCGACCTTTGCCTAGCGGTCCGCCCACATGGTTACAGACCCCGGAAATCGCCGAAAACGTCCCGTCCTTGTACGTGAGGGCAATGCGAGTCTTGCCGCACTGGATCTCTTGTAACGGCTGTTGCCTCAGGGCCTCAACAGCTCCTACATCTGTCCACTGGTTGTCAGGCATCGGATCCTCCTGGGCTGCTCGGTGTTGGAGTGTGCTCCTCAGATGGTGATGAAGGGTAACGACAGGCTACGACCAGGAGAAGGGTGTGTCAATCCTCAGCCTCATGACCGTGGGCGCTGAACATGGCGTCAACTGACTCGTCGCCGTTTGAGTTTGTGGCCGACCTGGACGATGGCATCGATGGCGGGGGTGAGTTCGTGGCCCAGGTCGGTCAACGCATATTCCACGGTCGGTGGGGAGGTGGGCATCACGTGACGTGTCACAATCCCATCTCGCTCCAGTCGTTTGAGCCGTGCGGTAAACACTTTCGGCGATAAGCCCGGAATATCCGCCAACAGTTCACTGAACCGGCGGGGTCCTTCTCGCAGGTACCAGATGACGTTCGGCGTCCAGGCGCCTTTCAAAAACTGCATGCAGGCGGTGAGCGGGCACCTTACAGGCGGCGGAGCCACCTTTGATCTGCGGCGTTTGACGGCCATCCGACGACCCTCCTCCGGCGTCACGACCACTTTCCGAATGGAAAGTCAAAAGCGTGCTTACCAAAGGATAGCATATTGCCAGATGTTAGGACAGACCTTACCTTGGCCGACAGGAGAGACCGTAGTCACCTCACTCATTGAAAGGAGTCGCATCATGGCAACAAAGAAAACCGCGATCATCACGGGAGCCTCCAGTGGTATCGGCCTTGGCCTCACCACCGCGTTCATCGAGCAAGGCTACGGCGTCGTTGCCAATTCGAGACGCATCACCGAGGCGGGGACCCTGGTCGCTTCGGACGATGTGGCGCTTGTGGACGGGGATATCGCCAGTCCCGAGACGGCGCGACGCATCGTCGAGACGGCGGTGCAGCGATTCGGCAGGGTGGACGTGCTGGTCAATAACGCCGGTATCTTCATCCCCAAGCCGTTCACGGACTATACGACCGACGATTTCGAACGGCTCGTGTCGACCAACCTTGCCGGATTTCTCTCTGTGACTCAAGCCGCCGTTCGTCAGATGTTGCAGCAGGATGCCGGCCATGTCGTCACGATTACGACCTCGCTGGCCGACCAGCCGGTGGCCGGGGTGCCGGCCTCCATTCCCGTCCTGACCAAGGGAGGGCTCAATGCCGTCACGGCGGCGCTCGCCATCGAGTATGCACGGACCGGCATCCGATTCAACGCCATCGGTGCCGGGATTATCGATACGCCGATGCACAAGCCGGAGACCCACGACTTCCTGAAGACCCTGCACCCGATCCAACGGATCGGTCGGGTGTCGGAAATCGTGGACGCCGTGCTCTACCTGACCGAGGCGACGTTCGTGACCGGCGAAGTCTTGCATGTCGACGGCGGCGCGCACGCGGGAAAGTGGTGATTCGCAACCCCGAGCGCTCGAATGAGCGCTCGGGATTCGTATAAGAAAGGAGAACCAGCATGCCCTATGTCTTGATGCAGGTAACACGTGACGGAGTCACGCGCGAGCAGAAAGCGGCCTTGATCAAGGGAGTCACGGACCTCCTGGGTCAGGTGTTGAACAAAAATCCCGCGCAGACGTTCGTCGTCATTG
>JAOUGT010000156.1 GCA_029865485.1 Nitrospira sp. | reverse complement strand
GATCTGGATGCGTTGACTGCGCTCCGGTTTCTGCATGGCCTTGCCACGGCCATCTTCGCACCCAGTGCGCTGGCGACGGTGGCGGAGCTGTACCGTGAACGGCGGGGTGCGGCGCTCGGGACTTACACCGCCTGTACGCAGTCTGGGTCTCTCCTGGGGCCGTTTCTTGGGGGATATCTCATCCACGCAGCAGGGTTTTCGGCAGCGTTCATCACCTCCGGCATCTTCGGCTGCATCGGCATGCTGCTATTCTATAGCCTGCATCTTGACGTTGCGGTGCCTCAGCGCAAGGAGCAGGGGGTGACCGTCGTGTTGGCCGAAATGTGGAAGGGGTTTGCCGCCGTCGCCAAAAATGCCAAGGTGCTGATTACCAGTGTGACGGACGCCGCCAAGATGATTGCGAACGGCGCCTTGATGGCGTTTCTTCCGCTGTATGGTGTTTCCGCTGGCTTGAACCCGGGAGAGGTGGGCCTCCTGTTTACCGTGCAGGCCGGTACCTCTTTTTTCTCAAAGCCAATCATGGGGCGAGTATCCGACCGCGTCGGCCGTCAGCCGTTGATCATTCTTGGGCTCTGTATTTGCGCGGGAACCTTCGTCTGCATTCCATATGTGACGCTGTTCCCTGTTCTCCTCTTGTTGTCAGCCGGGTTCGGTTTTGGTGAGGCAGTGGTCTCATCATCTTCATCGGCCCTGGTTGCAGACAGTTCGGAGTTCAAGCGGCTTGGCGCCGGGATGGGCATGCAGGGGACGATCATGGATATCGGCCACGCCAGCGGTCCGTTGCTGGCAGGCCTCTTGATTGCGAATCTCAGCTATACTACGGCTTTCGCTATCATCGCCGGGATCCAACTGATCGCAGCCGGCGTATTTTGGGTGACGATGAAGCGACTGGAAGCTCTGCCATCTTGACAGTGGCTCGGCTATAATGGGGACTTTATGAAAGAAATCGCCACGGAAAATCTTGTCATCGGTGGGCTGGCTATTATAGGTGTGGTGGTATTACTCGTCCTGTTCGTTTATGTGGTGAAACAGATCATTATGAGGAAAGAAGACTGATGTTTACCGGTATTGTTGAGGAAATGGGCGGGATTACGGTCATGAATAAGTCGCTGGCTGGAGCCAAGCTGACGATCTTGGCTTCGACGGTGATGAGTGATCTCAAGATCGGCGACAGTGTGAGCGTGAATGGAATCTGTCTCACGGTCGTCTCGAGAAGCGAACGCGATTTTTCGGTAGAAGTCTCACCCGAAACCCTTTCAGTCACGACGCTTGGCAGTTTTGCCGTGGGCATGCCGGTCAATCTCGAACGAGCGATGAAGCTCAACGAGCGCATCGGCGGGCATCTGGTGGCGGGCCATGTGGATGGAGTGGGGGTGATCCGCAGCCGGCAGCAAGACGCCAATGCGATCATATTCACCATCGCGGCACCTCCGGAGATTCTGCGCTATTGTGTGCCAAAGGGCTCCATTACCGTCGATGGCATCAGTCTCACGATCAATGCGGTGACCGAGCAGGGGTTCAGCGTCGCCATCATTCCGCACACCGCGAAGGTAACAATCCTGGGCCTCAAGCAGGTGAACGATACCGTGAATCTCGAATCCGACCTCATCGGGAAGTACGTCGAACGATTGCTTCAAGAACGAAACCAGCTGCCTAAGACCACGCCGGTGATTGATAAAGATTATCTGCAGAAACGGGGGCTGATCTGATTGGTAGCGGTTAGCCTTCAGCTATTGGCACTCAGCCTTGCTGGGTGAGCAGTGCTTCGCTAGAAGTTGTATCAAAACCGATCCGTTCCTGTGTAATCGACTCTGCCAAAAATTAAATCAATGCTCAGGAGGCTCGGCTGGATCAGGCTGGATGGAATCTGTAGATCGGCGCGAGAATGTGCCGCGCTGGTGCCGGTTCCTCATGGACTGTACAACGGATGGAGCATTCATAATGCCAACCGATCCGATTTGCATTAAGCCTGGGGAGGCGGGAACGCTGATTGTACATCTCCCGTATTCTCCCGACCATGTGGCGAAGATCAAGACGATGGCCGGACGTCAGTGGCATGCCAAAGGGCGGTACTGGACCGTTCCAAAAGGCGATAAAACGCTCAGCATACTGCTGGGCCTCTTTCCTGGGAAACACGTCGATGTCGATCCGGCGCTTGAGGTGGTGAACGCCCGCGATAAGGGGAAGTCTTCTTCGAGCGTACTCGTTCCCGTGCTTGCGGACTTGCGTGCCGCCTTGCAGGCCCGTCACTATTCCCGGAGAACCGAACAAGCGTACGGCCATTGGGTCGCTCGGTTTCTGCACTTCCATCAGGATTGTCCTCCTGCCGAGATGGCCGAACCGGACATCAATCGGTTTCTGACGCATCTGGCCCTGCACGAGAAGGTCAGTGCCTCGACCCAAAACCAGGCGCTGGCGGCGGTACTCTTTCTCTACCGACACGTGATTGGGCGCGACATGGGCGACCTCGGAGAGGTCATCCGGGCCAGAAAGCCTGAACGGTTGCCCGTCGTCATGACGCGTGAGGAAGTAAAAGCGGTGCTGGCGAACTTGGCCGGCGAGAAACGCCTGATGGCGTCACCGATGTATGGGGCCGGCCTTCGCCTCATGGAATGCTTGCGACTGCGGGTGCAGGACCTCGATTTTTCGCGCAACGAAATCCTCGTTCGCGACGGCAAGGGAGCGAAAGACCGGATCACCATGCTCCCTGAGTCGCTCAACGCTCCGCTCCAGGACCACTTGAAGAAGGTGAAGGCAATTCACGAGAAAGATCTGGCCGATGGGTGGGGCCGTGTCCTCTTGCCCGACGCCCTGGACCGCAAGTATCCCAACGCGCCGAAGGACTGGCGCTGGCAATGGCTCTTCCCCATGAAACCCGGTGGAAAAATACAAAGACGGGCGAAGAAGGCAGACATCACGTTCACGAGACGATTCTGCAACGAACCGTCAGAGATGCCATCCGCAGGGCCGGGGTGGTCAAGCATGCCGGGTGCCACACATTCCGACATTCGTTCGCCACGCACCTCCTTGAGACCAGTTACGACATCCGGACAATCCAAGAACTGCTCGGTCACAAGGATGTTGGCACGACCATGATGTACACGCATGTGCTGAACAAAGGCGGCCATGGGGTGAGGAGTCCGGTCGATAGCCTATGACCGGTCTTATACAGACTGTATAAGACGACGACCTGAAAGCGGCATGGGATCAAAACTTCCCTTGCTCCAATGGAGTAGAGCAGGCAATCGGTCTGTACCTGCCGATTTAGGCAGATGTGGACAAGCTGCCGTAACGGGATTATACAGTCTGTCTAAACATTGTTATGCCTCTGGAGCCCCAGAATGAACCGCTCGATCTTTATCTCGTACCGGCGGAATGACACTGACTACGCATCGAGCGCGATTTACGATCGTCTCGCTGCCCATTTCGGACGCGATCAGGTCTTTCGCGACGTTGATGATATTCAACCGGGCGTTGATTTTGCACAGGCGATAACTCACGCCGTCCGGCGATCGAGCATTTTTCTTGTACTCATTGGAGACAAATGGCTTTCTAGGCGGGACGCCGCTGGCGCGCGGCGTATCGATCATCCCCGCGATTGGATCAGGCTCGAAATCGAAACCGCCTTTGCCCAAGGCATAGCTGTCATACCCGTGTTGGTGGGCAACGCCTGGATGCCAAGCCCGAATGACTTGCCTGCAAGCCTTCACCGACTGTCCCAACTCAACGCAGTTGAACTCCGGACCGGAAGAGATTTCTCCGGGAACATCGAGCGACTCATTCAGGCCATCGAGCACCTCCTTGGATCACCAGAGCGAAGGGGCCCCGCACTTCCCCGATACATCCGATCTGAACCCTCGCTGCAGCACGTTGTGCCAGCCAAGGCCGCTCCAACAACCGAGCATCCCGCAGGAAGTGTATTCATCAGCTACCGGCGGGAAGGAGGTGCAGAAACGGCTCGTCTGCTGCGCTATGAGTTACTCGCTCGGGGCTGGAGTGCATTTCTCGACGTCGAGGATCTCAAGGCGGGGAAGTTCGATGAGATGCTGCTTGCGGAGGTGGCCAGCGCGGAGAATTTCCTGCTTATTTTGTCTCCCGGCGCGCTTGCAAACTGCGTATACAACGAGGACTGGCTCCGCAAAGAGATTCAACGCGCGATCGAAACGAAACGGAATATAGTCCCGGTACTGAAGGAAAATGCAAGCCGCCCGGATAAGGAGCAGTTGCCGGACGAGATTGATCCATTGAAGCGATTTAATTGCATCGACTACTCACACGTATACTACGATGCAACGATCGAGCGATTATTCTCGTTCTTGAAGCCAAGCGAGGCATAACAACAGCATGCAGCTGACGGCGCTTCGCGCCGCGGCTGAGCGGCCACGTGTGCGCCGGGCATGGCGCGTTACTGAGTCGGTGAAAGTCCGACTGCCAGGTTGTCGCAGAGCCGAAGGCAAGGAGAAGGGCAAGGGCGTCGCCGTGAGGCGGGGTCTGAAGGAAGTCCAATCCGAAACTGCGGGGCGATGAACAAGAACCGGATAGGAGGCGTGATGCATCCGGGGCGAGCGGGCACGTGACCGCGAAGCCCTCCATCTGCGGTAGTTGGGGTGCATTTTGTAAATCCGGCGTCTATGCAGTGAAGGTAACGTGTCTTACCCCGGGAGATCTCCGCGGTGCTTTGGAGCATCGAAGCTGGGCGTCTGGAAACGGGCGCTACATACTGCGGAGAAGTCAGCAGAGGGCATAGTAGGTGTGCAGCCCGCACCGAAGGCCTGAACGATGAAAGACGACGGCGCATGACGAAGAGAGACGGGACGGCATCTGATAACCTGCCCACGCAGGCTGCGGCCATGCCGCAGGTTGAACTCGTCGCTGGATTGTCAAGCCAACCCGAGTCGATTCAACCCCAAGCGTTGCTGGTCCAAGTGTTAGAGCGGGCCAACCTGCAACGGGCATTGAAGCAAGTGCGCCAGAACAAAGGCGCGCCGCGCATCGACGGCATGACAGTCGATGAACTGCCGGAGTACCTCCGACATCACTGGCCGGAAATCCGTGCGCAACTGGAAGCGGGCCAGTATTGGCCGCAACCGGTCAGGCGTGTGGAGATTCCCAAGTCAGATGGGAAGACTCGTCCGCTGGGAATTCCCACGGTGTTGGATCGGTTTATTCAGCAAGCCATCGCGCAAGTTATTTCGGCGCAATGGGAGCCGCACTTTCACCGCCACAGCTACGGATTTCGGCCACAACGCTCGGCCCATCAGGCCGTACGCGAAGTGCAAACGAACATCCGGGCAGGGTATGGCTGGGTGGTGGACATGGATCTGCAAGCCTTTTTTGATCGGGTCAATCACGACCGGCTGATGGTGCGGCTGAAACTTCGCTGCCCGGATGCCGCAGTGCTGCGACTGATCAATCGGTATCTGAAGGCGGGCGTGAGCGTGGCGGGTAACATCGAAGCCACGACCATGGGCGTGCCGCAAGGCGGTCCGCTCTCGCCGGTGCTGGCCAACGTGGTGCTGGATGAATTGGATTGGGAACTGGACCGGCGCGGCCACCGCTTTGTCCGCTACGCTGATGACTGTGCGCCACGAACGCAAAGGGTTGAGAAGAGCCCAATGTGTGCAACTGTTTGATCGATGAGGGACGGCCCCTCGGAACCGGCTGACAGGAGCAGGTTCCAAACCGCCTTCGGCGGCTGTGGTCAAAAGCCATGGTCGTGAGCGCAGAAGGAAAAGGCCTGGGAAGAACCAGGTCAGGTGACGGGCAAGAAGAGGACCGCAAGGGAACCACTGATGACGTGTCGAAAGCGTATGGATGATGTCAAAACCGCAGGGAGTCGTTACTGCGGGACCAGCTCCGACGAGAGCCTGCGTACGGACGGAGCGGCATCCGGCATTAAGGTGGCCTGAGCTTGCCAGAGGCGATTGAACGGAACGTGGGAACCTGGGACTCCGATGCAAACGGAGAAGCCGCAAGTGGAAGCACCATGAGGGCGAGAGTACGGAGGCGGAGCCCAGGGGCGGAATACCCCGTAGTAGCGAGGAAGTCCCCGACAACGGGATGGAGCGAAGGGGGTATGTTCTGGAGCCTTCATTCAATGTGCCAACCAGCCATGGGAGGAGCCGATGAGTGAGGCAAAGCCGTTTTGTATGTCCAAGCAGGAGGTCTGGGACGCATATACGCGAGAGAAAGCGAACCAAGGAGCGGCAGGGGTCGATGGGCAGTCGATTGCGGATTTCGAGAGGAACCTGAAAGGGAACCTGTACAAGATCTGGAATCGGATGTCATCAGGCAGTTACCTTCCACCGCCAGTGCGCACGGTGAGGATACCGAAGGCGAACGGTGGGGAACGGAAGCTGGGTATCCCAACCGTGTCGGATCGGATCGCACAACGGGTTGTGAAGTCGAGACTGGAGCCGGCGGTGGACCCACTGTTCCATCCGGATTCCTACGGGTATCGCCCGGGGAAATCGGCGCTGGAGGCCGTGGGGCAGGCGCGGCAGCGATGCTGGCGCTATGACTGGATCGTGGATCTGGACATTAAGGGCTTCTTCGACAACATCCCGCACGATCGGCTGATACGGGTGGTGAAGCCACATGCGAAGGATCAGTGGGTTGTGCTCTACATCGAGCGCTGGCTGAACGCGCCAGCGCAAGAAGAGGATGGCCAGTTGGTCCCGCGTGAGAAGGGCACGCCGCAAGGCGGCGTCATCAGTCCCCTGTTAGCCAATCTGTTTCTGCATCATGCCTTTGATCGATGGATGGCGAAGCGGTATCCACAGATGCCGTTTGAGCGGTACGCTGATGATGCCATCGTGCATAGCAGGACAGAGCGGGAGGCCCAGGAGGTTCGGGCAGCCATCGCCGCGCGTATGACGGAGTGGGGGTTGGAACTTCATCCGGAGAAGACGAAGGTCGTCTATTGCAAGGATGATGATCGGCGACGGACGTATCCGAACGAGACCTTCGATTTTCTGGGCTACACCTTTCGGCCGCGGAGATCGAAGAATCGGACGGGGAAGTTCTTCATCAATTTCAGCCCCGCAGTGTCCGACAAGGCGGTGCACGCGATTCGGGCAGAGATTCGAAGCTGGGACCTGCATCAACGCAGCGACAAGCCCATCGAAGATCTGTCCCGGATGTATAACCCGAAGATCCGGGGCTGGCTCCAATATTACGGGCGATTTTATCGCTCGGCGCTGTATCCGCCGATGCGTCAACTGGATCGATCGTTAGCCCGCTGGGCTGAACGGAAATACAAGAAGCTGCGGGGTCATTTGCGCAGAGCGACGCATTGGGTTGCGCGTATTGCACGGCGCGACCCGACGCTGTTTGCACACTGGCAGATGGGTGTGCGGCGTGGCTCCAGGGCGGGAGCCGTATGAGCTGAGAGGTTCACGTACGGTTCTGAGAGAGCCTCAGGGTGAGATTCCCCGGGGCTACTCACCGCAACATCTATGTGCGGACGTTGGTGGCCGGCAGACGGGTGAAGTGTTCGGTGACTCGGTTTCTTGAACAGCGGCTCAAACTCACGGTGAATGAGAAGAAGAGCGCCGTGGCCCGTGTAGACGAACGCCCGTTTCTGGGGTATCGCCTGCGAGAAGATGGGACACTGGCGGTCGCTTCCCACAGCCTGGAGCGTGTGAAGGAGAATATCCGGCAGAGCACACGGAGAACACGCGGGGTGAGTGTGGAGCGGGTGATCCACGATCTGAATGGACGCCTTCCGCGATGGGTGCGGTACTTCCGGTATGAGAAGTATCGCTCCGTCTTCCGAGGGCTGGACCAATGGATTCGGCGGCGTCTCCGATGCTATGTGCTCAAGCAGAAGAAGCGACCGTACACCGTCGCTCGGTTTCTGCACGCCTTGGGAGTCCCCACCGAGCGGGCGTGGTCGGGGGCCTGTCAATGCCGTCGCTGGTGGAAGGCCTCACAACATCCTGCCGTGAAAGAGGGGATGAACGTGGCGTGGTTCCATGCCCAGGGGGTATTGAGTCTGACGCAGCAGTTTGAGTCGCTTCAACTTCTCAGGAAACCGCCGTATACGATGAGTACGTACGGTGGTGTGGGAGGACGGGGTACGTGAGTGCCCCTCCTACCCGATTGTCCACTCAACTCTGTGGGCATATGCGCTTAGGTCATGCGCTCTCCCCAAATGACCTGCCCATTCTCTCTTTTCCACACTAGCGAACCAGCCATTGGTGGGCAGGATTTTCTAAATTCACACATGATTTGAAATTCGTCCCCTGTGTCTCCGCTGGTGATAGCTTCTCGAAAATCGTTTCCAGTTTATCTTAGCCTGTCTAAGT
>JAOUGT010000155.1 GCA_029865485.1 Nitrospira sp. | reverse complement strand
CAATGTCCTTCCACTTTTCATAGCGTTTCAATAATTCAACCGGGAGGCGATCGAGACTCCTATTAGCCCGACGGTGTTCATAGACCTCCCACATGATCGACCCTACTATACCATATTCGATATAGGCCGACTCAAGGTCTCGAGTGCAGCCATACGCACACGGCAGATTTCTCCATCGTATAGAATTACGAATGATGACGAAGAGCTCAGGCAGTGAGACGGCTGTTAGCGCCGAAGAAATCCGATCCAGCGCCACAAATTCAGGAAGCTGGCAAGGGAGGCTGCCACGTAAGTCAGGGCAGCGGCGGTGAGAATGCTACGGGCCCCCCGCTCATCATCCGCCGACAGATAATTGCCTTGTCTGAGAACCGGCAGAGCTCGCCGAAAGCTGGCATCCCATTCAACCGGCAGTGTAGCCAGGTGGACCAGGGTGGAGATGCCCATCGTCGCCATCCCAGCCATCAGCACGACGACACTCGCGACCGGGGTGCGTGCGACCGCTCCCGCGATGGGAATCGCCATCATGATGACGGCCCCGACTTTTTCTGCTTTTTGCGCGATCCGCACCAGCTTGGTGCGCTCAGTCAGCGGCTGATATCCCAGGTGGTCCTGAATGGCATGGCCAACCTCATGGGCGGCAATCGTGATCGCGGTGAGCGATTTTCCCTCGAGTATTGCCGGCGTGAGTCGGACCGCTTTGCCGACTGGGTCGTAGTGGTCGCCTATTGGCGTCGGCTCGACGGTAATGTGGTGGAGGTCGAATCGATTGAGTAGGTGTCTGGCCAATTCTCCTCCGGTCCCGGGAAAGTCCGGACGGGGTACACTGTGCCGGGCAAAGACCCGCTTGGTCCAGAGTTGTGGCCCCACTGTGACTAGCGCTACGATGACCAGGAGTAGGACAAGGCGCAGCATTGTTCCAACTCTCCCTCCCTGTTGATCGGCTGAGCTCCCCGTGCAGTATCTAGACGAAACCAGTTGAGGTCAGGCCGTCTTCCCACATAGGCTACCACAGATGAGGTCAAGAATCGGTGCTGAATGCGTAACGTGATGCAACGCCCATGTTGTCTCGGATGCCGAGAGATGACTATCTGTGGCCGCTTGCGATAGGATGCCTTTGTTCATGAAAGCTCGATGGGGTATTCTCTGGCGCTGTAAACCGTGGAGAACCGTCGACGACTTCCTGACTTCATCGATCGCTCTGCACAACGCACCAAGCCTATTCTGCCGGTGGGTAGGCTTTCTAGACATTCTTCTATTGTATGAAAATGGTCTGTCATCATTTCGACCCGCGACGTACGTGAGACATGAGTCTTATGTATGACGTCATTGTGGTCGGGAGTGGTCCGGCCGGTTCTGTCGCGGCGTGGCAACTGGCGAGGGCCGGTGTGCAGGTAGCCGTGCTGGAGAAAGCGGCACTGCCCCGGTACAAAACTTGTGGCGGGGGAATTATTGGACGGGCCTGGCAATCGTTACCGATTGATGTTCGGCACGTCATCGAGCAAGACTGTGCGACCGCGCAGCTCCATGTCCGTCCCGGAGGGTTATCCTTCACCACTCATCGGCCAACGCCCATTGTCTCCATGACGATGCGCGATCGGTTCGATTACGCCTTGTTGTCCGCGGCGCTGACTGCAGGCACAGTCTTGCATGAGCGCTGTGCGGCGGAAGATGTCTCGTTGCAGTGTGACTCCGTCACTGTGACGACCCATAAGGGGACGATGAGGGCCAAGTTTCTCATTGCCGCGGATGGCGCGCTCTGCAGAGTGGCGCGGAACATGGGAATGACGGACGGACGGGTACTGATTCCGGCCTTGGAGTACGAAGTTACGGTGCCTCAAGAGCGGTTGGAACGCTTTTCCGGCGTGGCACGATTTGATTTCGGCATCCTTCCCCACGGGTATGGCTGGGCCTTTCCAAAACGACAGCACCTCTCGATCGGTGTCCTCTCAATGGTCAAGCGGGAAGGTGAGCTGAAACGTGCCATGACGCAGTATCTCGATCTGCTCGGGTGTCGTGATGTGAGCCAGATGGAACCTCATGGGTTCGTCATTCCTATTCGTCCACGAACAGGACCCTTTATCAAGAACCGCGTGCTGTTGGTTGGGGATGCCGCTGGATTCGCCGATCCTGTGACCGGAGAAGGCATTTCGTTCGCCCTTCAGACTGGTCAGCTGGCCGCCCAGTCTCTGGTCGGCGGGAATCTAGAGGAGGCATCCGTTCAACAGGCATATAGTCGATCGTTGGCTGAATCCATCCTGCCTGAATTGCGAGCCGGACGTCGGTTGGCCCGATTGTTGTATGACTTTCCTCGCCTCCGCGCATGGGCATTTTCATGGCAAGGGCAGCGCCTCTGCGAAGTGGTGACGGACGTGATGGCAGGAAAACGGAGGTATCGAGATCTGGCGTTCACGCCGCAGACTCTCTTGAAACTGCTGGCTGCCCACTGATGAAGCATGTGGGGGGAGACAGATTCACTTGATAGCATCATTGTCCGGCAAGATTAAGTGTAAGGGAGGTCTTTCCCCTCGACACAGAGTGCGGTATTCTTCCGGCGGCATGAAGGAGGCGAGATGACTCGCACGTCGTTTTGTTCGATTGCTGAGCATGGCAGAAGCTCTTTCAAGCGTCTGGTGCTCTGCGTAGTCGGTATGGGGCTTGGTCTCTTGACCGGGTGCAGTGAGACGTCGTTGACGGTGTCAGATGTCGATCAAGAGCCGTTCACGGTGTACCAACAGCTGGCCCGTCTGGAAGTCACCTCGGATCGCTTGTTCCATGTCATCGCAGCTCAGTCGAATGCCGCGGGGTACAGCCGTTTGCTCGAAGCTCAGTCTGGCCTTTCAACACCCTTGACCTTGGCTGAGACTGATCGCATTGAACAATCGTTTGTGCACTCGCTCAAAGTGATGCTCGTGGATCTTGCACCGACGAACTTCTGGGAGGGGCATCTCGCGGAATATTATGGCACACGACTGCCTGTCGACGACGCGAAGGCACTGCTCGCACAGTACGACGATGAGAGCGCGTCAGGACAGACCAAGTTACAGGACCTTCGCGAGTCGTTTGTGAGAGATCGTTTGCCTGAGCTCTTGCCTGTCGTGCGTGCACGATCTCAGATCTATCAGACCCCCAGCCAAGCGATGGAGCCGACCTTATTGCCGGGTGACCATGTGATTGTGCACCAGGTTGCCTACCAGGCTGCCGAGCCCCAGCACGGGGATGTCGTCGTGTATCGCTATCCGGACGAAAATGGGAAACGATTTCTCCATCGGGTCATTGGACTCCCCGGCGATCAGATTGCGATTCGCGATCAGGTGGTGTACGTCAATGGTGAGGCCTTGCCGGAGCCCTACGCACGACATTCCGATCGCTCCAGTATGGCGGGGCACGTCCGCGATCATCTCCCACCGATCACCGTTCCATTGGAGACCTATTTCCTCATGGGTGATAACCGGGAGGAAAGTTTAGATAGCCGTTTCTTGGGGCCGATCAGCAAGGAACATCTGCTGGGACGGGTGCTTTTTGTCTACTGGTCGGTCAATCCCGCCACACAGGCTCCGCGCTGGGAACGGCTCAATCAGCTGGTGCGCTGACCGCGATTCCGATTGCGAAAGACAGAGTGTCCTCTTTCCGTATGACCCTACTGGTCCGATTGGAGCGTCACGATGTTGGGAATCTGTGATCCGCTGCTCGCAGTGTGCTCGATGTTGCTCGGTGGCTCGGCTGCGTATGTGATCCTCAGCATTGCCGAACGGATGCGCGCCCCAGACCAGGGGCAGGCCACTGTTCGGTGGTTGATGATTGGAGCCGTCGCGGCTGGCCTTGAGATCTGGGCCATGCATTTCATCGGAAACCTCTCTCTGTGTCTACCCGTCCAGGCCACTGAAGGTGCAAGACTTGCCATCCTCTCACTGCTCTCCGCAGGCGCAGCCGGCGCTATCGCGGTGTATGTGATCAGCAGTCATGTCGAGGGGCAGATGCGACTCGTTGCAGGAGGCATGCTGATGGGGGCCTGCATGAGCCTCGCGCACGTAACCAGCACCATGGCCGTGCACCAGTCGATCGATGTCCAGCCTATCCTTATTCTCTTTGTGTGTTCGATCATTGGAATCGTTCTCCTTAGTGTCATCGTCGTCATGATCGGCGGATGGAATATCATCGCCGGTGGTTGGCGGGTGACGGAAAAGGCCACCGCCATGGGGTTTGCCCTGGCCGGGACGCATCTCGTCTCGCTGATTCCGATGTACGGGCTGGTGGATGTCGAGGCGAGTATTCACCCACCGGCAATTGACGTCGATCTCTTGGCGGTCGTCGCCGTGTCGCTGTCGACCCTCCTGGCCATCATCGATCGGCAAGTCACCAAGGCATCCCGACTGGCGCGAGAGAGTCATGCGCAGCTCATTGAAGCTATCGAAAGTGTCCCCCAATGGTTTGCGCTGTTCGACGCAGATGACCGATTGGTCATCTGCAATCATAAGTATCGCCAAGTGATGTCTGGGACAGGCGCCCAGGTTGAATCCGGCGACTTATTCGAATCGATCGTCCGCCGGACTGCTGAACGCGGCGATATTCCCGCGGCGATCGGAAATGTGGAGCCCTGGATGCGATGGCGTCTGGACCTGCATCGCAATCCGGTCTCACCGTACATTCAATATCGGTCCAGTGGCGAATGGCTTCAAATCAACGAGCGAAAGACGCACGACGGGGGCATCGTCTTTATTGCCACAGACATTACGGCGTTGAAAAATGCCGAACAGGCCGCCGAAGATGCCAAGGCGCGATTAGCTGATTCATTGGCGTTGGTCGAGGCTGCGAAAACCCGCATGCAGGAGGAGTTGAACGTCGGTCGTGATATTCAACGGAGTATGCTTCCTCGCGTATTTCCGGCTTTTCCGGATCGGAAGGAGTTGGAGCTCTATGCCGTGCTCGAACCGGCCTTGGAGATCGGCGGCGATCTCTACGATTTCTTTCTTGTCGATCAGCATCGGCTGTGTTTCGTCATCGGTGACGTGTCGGGTAACGGGGTCCCCGCCGCGCTGTTCATGGCAATGACCAAAATCATGGTCAAGACCAGAGCAGCCTCCGATCCCTCACCCGCCAGTATCGTGACGCATGTAAACGATGCCCTAAGTGCCGAAAACGACAGCTGCATGTTCGTTACATTGTATCTCGGTATTTTGAATCTTCGAGACGGAACGCTTGTGACGACCAATGCCGGCCACAACCCACCCCTACTGAAGCGCAAGGACGGAGTGTTCGAATGGCTGACGGCTCAGGATGGGCCACTGGTTGGCCCTATGCCAGGCATCGCGTTTAAGGAAAGTACCATGCAGTTGGAGCCGGGGGATGAACTCTTCCTTTACACCGATGGGGTGACCGAGGCCGACAATCGGAGGCGCGAACTATTTGGCAAGGATCGGTTGAAAAGGGTGCTCGAACAATCACGAGCTTCGACTGTGGTGGATCGTTTAGGGGAGGTGATGCAGGCGGTGAAGGTATTTGCAGGTGAGGCTCCGCAGGCGGATGATATCACGATGCTGGGACTGCGATATCACGGCATGACTCCCTCTGATGTCGCGACGCGAGTCTTTCGACAAACGATGTCCAACCAGTTGGAGGCCATTCCCGTCCTTCAGATCGCCTTTGAAGAGTACGTTGCGCAATGGGAAGGTGCCAAGCCGTTGATTCCCACGCTCAACATGGCGCTGGATGACCTGCTCAACAATGTCGTGCAGTATGCGTTTCCCAACGACCAGACCGAACACATGATTCACGTGGAAGGCGATGTCCGGGATGGGTGTGTCGTTCTGACGATTACCGATGATGGCATGCCCTTCAATCCCTTAACTGTTGCTCCCCCGGACCTCTCGCTATTGCTGCATGAGCGTGAGATCGGCGGGTTAGGGATTCATCTGGTCCGCTCCATGTTTGACGAGGTCACCTATCATCGCAATGTGGGACACAACGTCCTGACGGTGAAAAAGAAGCTGGTATCACGGTCATTTGTCCACGGAAGCCCTACCGATACGGGCAGGATAAGCCCAATTGCTATTCAGAAGCCGCTGCCGGGCCCCTCTCTCAAACCGATTGGTGCAGGGAGATCTATCGAATCGGGGCGACGCGGCACTGTCATGATCGTCACCCCGCGGGATCGCTTCGACACGAACAGTGGACCGGAGGTCGAACGGACGCTGATCCAGCACATCGAGTCTGGCGAACGTCGGATTGTGCTGGATCTCTCCCATATTTCGTATATTTCCTCAATCGGGCTGCGAGTGATCCTGAAAGCCGTCATGGTCATGACAAAAATGGGGGGAAGACTTGCACTCTCGGGGGGAAACGAGCATGTTCGCACCGTACTCCAACTGAGTGGAACTTTGATGATGAGTCTCTATGCCTCCACCTTAGAGGCTGCCTGCTCGAAGGTTCAAGAGGAAGAGTGAGGTGGTTGGAGCGGTTTCTCCTTCCCGGTCAGCCGATATTGTACAGGTGGAACCAGAGACGTATCACTGCTATCATAGGCAACTCAGGACCCGGCTTGGACCCTGTGATCACTGTTTAATTGGTAAGGAGGGGATGATGGACCAAGGAACCCGACACACATTGACCGTGACTTCCCGTGAAAGTGCGGGGATTACTTTCGTGAAGGTGCAGGGTAGCTTGTCTGCCACCACCGCCGAACAAGGGAATAAGGAGATCAAGAAGATTTTGGACCAGGGGGCCAAAAAGCTCGTCTTGAATTTGGCCGATGTCGATTATATCAGCAGTGGAGGGATTCGAGTCCTGATCCTGGCGTCGAAGGAGCTGAGCGCTGTTCAAGGGCAGATGAAGGTCGCGGCGGCAAAGGGGATGGTCAAAGAAGCGCTCGAGGCGAGCGGATTCCATCTCCTGAACCGTGTGTATGGAAGCACTATTGAACTGTGTAGCACGGAAGAGGAAGCTGCTGCAGCCTTTACCGGCTAATTGTCTCCGTACCAGGTCTCCCGAGATCAAGAAAACAGCTGTCGCTCTTTCCCCATCACGTATCCATCGTGATCGTTTCTCGTAACAGCGTGAGACATCCTCCATGTATTGCCCGCGTGACGGATGGTTATGGACTGTCCGGAGTCTTGCTTTGGCTGGTGATGCTTACAGCAACGGGTTGTGCCACCATGGGAAAAGTCACAAATCTCTCTGATGAATCGTGCCGCCTGTCGTTTACACGACAACTGTCCTCCATGTTGTCTCACGAGGGGGAAAAACCTGACGTATCTGAGAGCCCTGGCATCCAAGACAGCCTCCGCCCTTCTCGTCTACGATCTCGGACCTCGTCCTTTTATTGTTGCGGCACCGTCCGGTGCGGACTACCGGTTTTTTATCGAACGGAAAAAGACAACCTGTGTGTTGACGTTGTATGGTCGACACAAGGGGTTCGTGTCCTATACGAATAACTTGACCTACATGGCGACCGAGATCTTGCCTGCCTGTACCTGCGCCGAGTAGTCCTTCTCTTCTCGTCTGAATTAATCGCAACTCGCTACCGTAGAAGATTGGCGAGGGGGCCTAGGGTTTTGGCCTTCATGAAGAAGTTTTCATCTTCTCCTAATCCTCTCTTCATGTTGCCCGATTATAAGAGAACATCGAGATAAGCCGAGGCTCTGGGCATGTGAACCGACGCGGTCAGGATGCTCAGGCTGAGAGTTCAGGCATGTCGCACAAGGAGGACCTGTTATGAAAGATGTGACGAAGGGAGTCAGTCAATCGCTCTCTGTGGTTCTCACTCCGTCCAAACAGGAGTCGGTACGATTATCACCGAATCATCTCCTGGACTTGGTGACTCGATTATGCCTCTTCAAGGCCGAGCGCTGGGGGCGACGGGCATTGTTTTACGAGAAACATCGAGACTATTTTCCACGTTTGTCCTCTAGTCGATTCATCAGTCGATGCCGTGCATTGGAAGCCAGGTACCGTGCGATGGCTCAACTGATCTTCCTGATCCCGGCAGATGAACAACTTGTTCCTGTTCGTGCCTTGGGTTTTCGTCGAACATAGCTTGTTCATGACATCCGTCGAGTGGAGCAGCGAGTCTGTTCCACTCGGCAGGGTTCTCTCCTCCCATATGAATCTTGTCGGAGCGCCTGAGCAACCTGCATAGAACGTCTTCTGCGTCGAACGGTCGCTGGGATTTCCTTGGATACGAAGCTTCGGTCTTTTGAGCCCTGTCTTGCGCTGGCCGCCCTCTTCCACGTACCATCTCCTTCGAAGCTACGATTCCCGTTCCCGCTCGATGACTCTCGGTCCATTCTCCTAGAAGGAAAGGTGTCAGCATCCGTATGAAACAGAACCA
>JAOUGT010000302.1 GCA_029865485.1 Nitrospira sp. | reverse complement strand
TATGGCCGCGGAGCGCGTGTCACAGTTGTGGTCGGCCGCTCAACAGGTGAATGCTTCTCAGGCCGTGACGTTCTTTATGGGATTGCATAGTTTTCTCAAGATTGTGTTGCAACAGCGTGTTGCGATCCCGGCGCGGAGCATCGAGGCTGTTTTGTTACGCCTGGCCCAGTGTGTGAAAGCGATCGAAGAATGGGTGGAGAGTGGGCGAGTCGAGCGAGCAGCCATCCAAGGTGCGTTATGTCACTAAACCGGGACTGCCGTGACCGCCTTGTGAATGAGTGCAGGAGTAGTCAGTGATTCGGACGTCCACTTCAGCGGAGGCGTGCGGACGTCGGCTTTCGCGAGTGATTCATTTTCCATACTCTCGATCATGTCTCCCTTCAGTGAGCAAGAAACCAGCGATAGCACCGGTGCGATAGAGGAAAAGTGTGTAGAACGTATCCATGCGTACCGCAGCAATTCACAATGACAGTATATGGCAGAATGGTACGGTGATTTCGCAGGATCTGAGAAAACGGGATGAGAGTGGTCATGTGCGCGTGGGCCAGCTGCTTGTCCGCATTGTATTCTCTCCTTCCGACAACCACGGAGCAGAGGTGTACTCGTGAAGACGTGGTACGAGCGTGCAATTCAGACCTTAGAGGAAACCGCGGTAGCGGTGCAGGAACGTCACGTGGTTCAAATCCGAAGCCTTGAAGGGCTTGCTTCAGATGTCGTGGCATCGTTGCACAAAACGGACGAACTCGTGGTTGAAGCGCTGTCCGGGCCACCAGGTTCGCCACTCCTCACCAACTTGCTGAATGTCGCCATCTTGGGCACACGAGTTGGGCTTGGATTGGGATATTACGGAGAGGAGCTCCATCGATTGGCACTCGCCGGGCTTGTTCATGATATCGGGTTATTTGCTATGCCGGCGGGATTGCTGAGCAAGACCGGGCGATTGACTCCAGAGGAACGGACGTTGATCGAACAGCATCCGGATCGTGGGTACGACATCATCCTCGCCTGTGATCCTGCCTATCATTGGTTGGCGCAATTGACACGTCAGGCGCATGAGCGCTGGAACGGACAAGGATATCCCCATGGCCTCCAGGGAAGACAGATTCATGAGATGGCTCAAATTTGCGGACTGGTGGATGTGTTTGATGCCTTAGTGAGTGACCGTCCGTATCGTGTCAGGTTATTTCCGCATCAAGCCATGAAGGAAGTGCTTGTGGCAGAACGAGCCACCTTTCCGCGAGAGATTCTCAAGGCGCTGGTCGAACAGTTATCGGTCTATCCACTTGGAACCACCGTTCGGCTGACCACTGGGGATGTCGGGGTTGTGGTAAAAATTAATAGCCGCTATCCCCTTCGTCCAGTTGTGAAGGTGATCAGCACAGACCGGGGAGAGGAAACTCAACCTCGTGAGTTGGATTTGAGTCTCATTCCGTTAATCACGATTCTTGAGACGCTCAAGCCGCCTGTTGCTGGAACGGTTCAGGCGAGAACGATTGTATCGAGGCCATATCGGCCCGTTGCAGCGGCCAAGGTTTCTGAGCAGTTTACGGCATTACTTGAGAGCCTTGATGCCATCGCATCAACGCTCCAAGAGGCCGTTGAAACCCACAAGCGTCATTCTTAACTGCGGCGCAATCCACCCATCCTGCCGTTGAGTGTTCGCCCTCCCGATCCGAGCCTTGTTCTTTCGCGACTTTTCCCTTGGCGTAGTGTGCAAAACCACGAGGTCATGGATGGGCTATCAACGTGATATTCGGATTTGTGGTGTGTCATTGAGCCTGACTCAGACGCGGACCTGGACAAAAGATCAAGAATGTCCATGATATAGAGCAATTTCAGGGTGAGGCCTGGAAAGAGGAGTGCCACGGAAATAGGTTCTTTTGTAAGGATGGAGACCGCCACTTTTCTTAGGAAGCAGGAGCTCGTTATAATGAGCCGCCACTGACGAATTGTCTTTTGAACGAGAAGGGGAATGACGTGCCAAAACTTGTTACTGTTCATCATCCGCAGCAAACCATGCAGCAGGCGCTCGAGTATGTGAAAACGTATATTCTGTTTCCGTCCGGTTTTCTCGGTCTGGTCTGTTTTGTCGGGAGTGTTGGGGGACTGGGCTACCAGTTGCTCGGAACGGACAGTTACACGTGGGATACCTTTTATCAGAGTTCAGGCTTATTTCTGTCCGGGATAGGGTTAGGGGCCGCGCAAACACTCTATCAGCGGTACCTGCTTCGAGAGTTCCCCGAAGTTCTGGCTGCACGGATGAAGGACGGTTTGAACAGACAGAAGGGGAAGCTCAAGAAGCAACCGTCGGCGCCGGATATTGTCCATACAGGGCGCAATCTGATTCCGCTGGCCTACGGTGTGGGTATCCTGCTGCTCCTGGGAAGTGCCATTGCCGCTTTCTCATACGGGCGTGTCCACATGATCCCGGCCATCTTCATGCCATGGGCAGGGTTCTATTGGGCCAAGATGTTCCTTTGGCGGAGAGTGATCACGGTGGCAAAATG
>JAOUGT010000154.1 GCA_029865485.1 Nitrospira sp. | reverse complement strand
GATTGTCGAGTGTGACATTGCCGCGTTGGGTCGGCAAACATCGTTCAATGTGACGATACTGAGCCTCGGTGAGTTCCATGGGCGCAGTATCGCATAAACAGCATTAATAGTGTTAACAGGCCCTAGTCATGGGCTGAGGCTCAAGCAACGTCTGTACCATCAGGCATGGGGGAAGTGGATTCGCACGAACTGCTTCTACATCATGGGGATAGAAGGGAGGTCGGGGCTAAACAATACAGGCATATCTCCGTACATGTGGCGGAACTCCCCAAGGTTGGCGAATGCTCTGTTGCGTATTGCGTCAGAACGATCGGGGTTTCCAGTTTGGCGGCATTGGGAGGTTTGTTGGACGAAGACGCAAGGTTCCCCGAAGTTTGTGAACGAGTTATGCCAGGTAGGCCGCGACGATGCCGGACAGGACGATACCCTCGGAGGTGCTGGTACCATCGCAGTGAAAAGATTCCGGTATCTTCTTCTCCTCAGACTCGTTTGCAGTAGAAGCCTTCGTGAATATGGCAGGCTAGAACAAGTCGAGAGTGCAGAGAAGAGCAGTCTTTGGGGAACACAAGGAACCAGGAATCGTTTCGCGCTCTCAAACAAACTCGCATGGCGCTTTGCCTCATGAAGACGACCGGTCACGTCTTGAGCGGGACACGGCTCCATCCCACCCTGATCCCTTCAGTTCGAGGCTATTGTGTGAGATGGTTAGCCAGTTGTGTCACTTGTAGCAAACATCAGAAATGACTTCTGGTACCTCACCCAACTTTCCTTCCATCTTCAGGATGATTTGGTCCAAGCCGTCGTCAATGTTTATTCGGGTATCTTCACTCCTAACGTAATAGAACGTGTACTCGTGCCTGCTATGTCGTCTACCTGCATCTGGACGACAAAAAAGGAAGCATCCGGTGAAACCCCACCACTGACTGTGGCTCCTGTCGGAATGTTGCCCCCCGTAAACGTAAGCGTGCCCGTCGGTGTAACTGCATAGGTGCGTGTTTCGCTCTGGGGAGGAGCTGCCCCGGTAATAGTCGTGCTGATCTCGCAGGCACCAGCTGGACATCCTTCTACTCTATCTACCTGTGCCGCCAGACTGTTGAAGGTTGCACTATTTACTCCGTCGAACTCTGCGGTGCCGGTCAATAACCGAGTGGTGATCTGCGCCGTTGTCAGCAAATCGTCCTGGAGCGTGATGATTCGGTAAGTTCCAGATATGTTCGCAGGTGACATTCCGAGTGGTTGCCTCACCACAAGAGAAAACGATATGTCCGCTGGGGAAAGCGGATCAGTCTGTGTAGCGGCATACAAGGCTCGATCTGAGCTCATTTGGCCTGATCCTGCTTTACCGGTAAGGACCATGCCACCATCGGGCGTGATGGTGAACGGCAGCGCAACATTCTCTCCCCCACCACTTGTAGACAAGGTTGCATTGATCGTGCATCCACCTCCAGACGGAGTACAAGAGACCTGCTGGCCCATGGTGGAATCCCCACCGGTAAATCCAATCCTCTGCACGGGGCTATTCGTTCCATTGAAGGTGACTGTCCCAACCCCACTTCGACTATGCACAATGCCAGTCCAAGTGCTCCCGCTCACTACTGCCTGATTGACGTTGGATTGATTAAGAATCGAGCCAAAGTCGACAAAGTTAAATGTGCCCGCAACGTCGGCGCTTGAGATGCCCGATCCTCTTTTGACGACGATGCCCAAACCACGTTGCCCATCGGAGTACTTCGCTCCATAAATAGCAACAGTTCCGGTCGGATTGGCATGGGCTGCAAAGGAGTAGGCGCCTGGGGCACTGAAGATGACGCGATTCGTCGCCGTACGGAAAAAGAGTCCTTGAACGCCACTGGTCTGATCCTGGAACGACTGTAGCGTAAACGTTCGGCTACAGGTCGTGGTGCATGTCTCCTGGAGACTTCCGCCGAACTCGTTGGCATTGACAACCACGGTTCCTGTCACGGGATCAAATGTGAGATCACCGTGTTCCGTCGTCCGATGAAATGGAGTGGTGTCGCTGTCCGGATAGGTACGATATGCAAAGGTACTATATGTGCCGTTGACGACGCTTTGGTCTGTGTTGGTGGATTGCTCGATATCTACCAATGTGGGGAGCACCTCGGTTTGAAAGGTTTGATCGTTTGAAATGTTCGTGATGGTGGTGGCAATAGAGGAGCCCACGAGGCTTGGAACCTGATCCAGAAGGGCCTGAATTACGCCAACATAACCTGCAGCGGCCGGGGTGGAGAACTTAGGGATCCCTGCAGCGATCATCCGGCGGGTGGCGAGTTCTCCTGCTGGATCGACCAACATCAATTGCTGCACTGCAGGTACGTTCAGAACGCCGGTTGTACCGACCGGGACAGGGCTCGGCGCATTTCCCACTGCCGCTTGAATGACGGTCAGTTTGGAGGCAGTGGGCGAGAGGTTCGTACCGCTTGGTATATTTAGGACGAAGAAACCATCGACGTCGGTCGTGCTCACCGCGAGAGGTGCGCCGATGGGTTTCCCATTAGTATCAACATTGACGAGGAACACCCGTGCGTTTGGCACTGGGAAGAGGCCTTGCGCTTGCGCCATAGCTTCATCCGGGAATCCGATCATCGAGGCGAACCATCTCAACAAGCCTGATGTTGGTGCCTTTGCGAGGGCTCCGGAAGGACCGATCACTACGCCCCCGATTTTTGTCGTCTGGGTAGGAGGCGGTGGCCCTCCTCCATCATCTCCTCCGCAGGCGGCCAGTGTGAGTGCAAAGCTGAGTGTCGCCGCAATGGTCCAGAACTTCTTCGCCCGTGTGATCATGACGACTCCTTCCAAGGATCGAATGACTATCCGCTCATCGACCAGTAAGCCTGCCAGCAGCTGGGACTAACGGCCAATTGTCTATTCGCTTAGACAGCGACACCTGCGAGTGTAATCGCTGGTAACGCAACGCCGTCGTTGACTCAAAGTAGAGCAACGCCTGTGCCACCGGGCGGATGATGATACGGAGATTCGCACGGCTTGCACATACCGCTTTGGTGTTAGAGGAAGGTGGTCGGAAGGTTAAAATACGTGCTTATCTTTCTAATGGGGCGTAATTCCCCAACGGAGGCGAACTCTTTGCTGCGTATTGCCTCAGAACAATCGGAGCTCCCGGCTTGGAAGCAAGGGTTGGACTGGGGGGACCAGTAGGAGTTCCAAGAAGCCTCCGATCGGTTCACGCCAGATAGGCCGCCACGATGCCCGAGAGCACGATCCCATCGAACCTACCAGCCCCGCCGATGCTGGCGATGCCGGCGGCGATCTTTTCGATATCGCGCAGGTGGAGCAGGTCCGCGCCGATGAGCGGGCCGAGCACACCGACACCTTCTTCCCTCACTCTTTTCCGCTTTCGGGAGGTTTCCCCCGCTCTCCTCGGGCCTGTTGTCCTCATTCCTTGCCGATCGAAAAAGGACTCGGTAGAATAAGCCGGTCTTTCGAAGAGCATCCCATCACCGGTAGGCTAGTCCATGAAGAAGCGGCTGATGAAAGGTACTGCATGAAGCACGTGGCAGCCCATTATGACGGAGAAAAAGTGGTATTGGATGAACCCATCTCTCTTCCCGCGAATACACCGGTCGAGGTCCTCCTGCCGGACTCGCTCGATGAGATCGATCAGCTGAAGAAGGGACTCTTTCTCGCCAGCTTGCCGAGCCTGAAGAAGATCTGGGATAACCCGGGCGACGCCGTGTATGACAACCTATGACAGGGGTGATGTCGTCCTTGCCGACCTGCCCTTCTCCGATCTGTCTGGAATGAAGCGGCGCCCGGCAGTGGTCGTGAGCGCGGCTCATCCCTCTCTCGACCTTTTTCTTCTCCCCCTCACCTCGCAAACCGAACATCTCCAACCGGGAGAGTTCGTGCTTGAGGACTGGCATGCTGCCGGATTGGTGTCTCGCAGTGTCGTGAAGCGCGGCATCTTCACCCTTGAGAGTGGATGCATTGCACGACGAATCGGTCGTTTAACCGTACAGGATCTCGCGAGACTTGATCACGCTCTCAGGAGTTGGTTAGGTCTCTGAAGAATCCCGAGCTCTGCTTGACCCGTCTCCAGCTCACCCTGTTGCCGCATATATCACGCTAGATAGGCCGCCACGATACCGGAGAGCACGATCCCGTCGAATGTACCCGCCCCGCCGATGCTGGCGATACCGGTAGCGATTTTTTCGATGTCACGCAGGTGGAGCAGGTCCGCGCCGATGAGCGGACCGAGCACACCGGCGACGAAGGCAACCGGAGGAGCCAGATCCGGGACGAAGAGCAGGGCACTCGCAGCGGCGAGCAAGGTAGGAAACAGACCGGGCATCGCAATGCCGATTCCCTCGATCGGTTTTGCCACTCAATAGCATGCGACCGTGTTGATGGAGATTGCCAGGAGCAATCCGGAGAGCGGCTTCAACCCAACCGTCACCACGTGAGCCGTTTCATAGATCGCCAAAGTCACAGGGATGGCACAGCCGCCAACATTGACCGCGATGACCGTTTCCCGACGCACTCCTTGAAGCAGCGGCCACCATCCCTGTAGTCCGAGCACTGCCAGCGGGTCTACGGGCATCGATTCTGTCCGGGAGATTCGCTTGACAGGAATGTTAATCGGACTTCCCAGGAAAATCCCAATCACAATGAGCAGGGCGGTCGTCGGTTCCAATTTGAGTTTGATGAGAGCTGCAGTGAACACTTGGCCGAAAACAAAGGGCAGCATCACCAACAGGATGAGGAAGAACAACAGCGGAAGCCAGCTCAATCCTCTCATGGGGCCTCTCGTTGGGCTTGTTCTGCCGCCAGGTCGGCCCGCCTCGCTTCCTCTGCTCCCAACTGGTCGATGGCGAACAGCGTCCGGGCTAGAGCTGAAACGCCCAGAGCAGTCGGAGTTTGTGTCTGCCATTCGGCTGGGCATCCATCCCGATCAGTCCACCAAAGAGCGCCCATGACGTGCCCACCCCTTCCACATATTCCCGTCTCCATCCAGGAATGATGGGATTCACCTCTACCAGCGTTTTCTCTGGAGATACCGTCCGCATATACAAGGCGATGGGAGGATGGCCGAGTACCCAATACTCCCACTCATCTTTCTTTGGGCTTCGGTAATCAAATAGCCACCAAAGAAAGCTGGTTTCCGTCGTCCTGCCTTGAGCGGCCTTGTGATCGAAGAGGGGCCACAAGAACCAGAACTCCGACTCATCCTTGATGTGGTCGCTCCTGTAGCGGAAGAAGGGGAAGAGTCGGTTTTCCGTAGAAGTTGGACTCGTAGAGCCATAGTACAAGGACAGCGGAGGAACCCCGATCGCGCCGGTGCGGCTCTCCTGTGTGTCCACCTCATACTCATGGCTCCACATGGGGAAAAGGCGCGCCTTCGTACCGGTCGGAGACCAGGCTTGGTAGTAGACAGAGAGTGGGCCAAAGCCCAGTACGCCGATGGCCCGTTCCTGGGTTTGATGATTTTGGAAGTCGCTCCACAGCGGGACGATGACATTCCTCGATTCCGTCGGCGAGTCCTCATGCCACCAGAACGGGAACAGATGGTCGGTCGTGCCGGTCACGGTCTGTTCATGGGAGAACAAGGACAGTGGTTGAACGCCAATCAACGAGAGGCCCCACGTACTCCCTTCTCGCTCATAGTCCCAGAGGGGAGAGAATCGGTTGCGTGCGCCGGTGGGACTGCCGGAAAAATGGGCTAGGCTCATGGGGGCCACTCCCAAGGCAGACAGGCTCCAGGCCTGCGTGCCTTGGTCCCGCCATAGGCTCCCCAATGGAAAGAAGGTGTCCCGTGTCTGTTGCGGATCGGCCTGATGCCAATAGAGCCACAGGGCATTCCATGTCGTGGCGTCGTGCGTCTGATCGTAAGAATAGTGATAGAGGGGGAAAACACGATGCGTACTGGCCAGCGGTGTATGTTCCCAGTTGAACAGAGTGAGCGCGGGCATCTCGCTGATCCGGGGAAGCCCCACCAACGACACACGGCGTGAATCCGCTTGGCTGTCCCGCTCCAAGTCTGCCAGAGGCAGGATGATGGTCCGCGCATGAGATTCCGTCTGCCAATGCCACCAGAGGAACAACGCCTGCCAATCCAGCGTCTTGGCTTGATCGTCACTGGCATATTGGTAGAGCGGAAAGAAGCGATGCGTGATCGCGGATGGGGTCCGATCCAGAGCAAACAGCGAGAGGGCCGGACCGCTACCGGAGTGTGGAAGACCGAGGACAGAGAGCCGTTGCTGGTCCAGTTCCGTGCTGTACGTGTAGAGCAGGGCGGCATAATGCGAGTACCCGATAGGAGAAGACCGATACCCAAACATCGTCAGCGGACGGATGCCCAACACACCGACGTCGCGCTCGTCCCGTTGCCGGTCATGCGCGATATCCACGATCGGGAGAAAGACATCCCGCATCTGCTGCTCTGTTTCCCGATGCCACCAGAGAAGGAGGGCGTCCCAGTCACGAGTCTTGGCCTCATCGTCTCGCCGATACCGGTAGATGGGAAACAACCGGTGAGCCGTCAAGGAGGGAGTCTCCATTCGTTCGAAGAGGGAGAGCGTCGGGATGGTGCCGAACTTAGGCCAGCCGATCATCGAGAATCTGCTGGCCTCTCCCGTCCGATCATAGTCGTACAGCGGGAAGAGATAGGAGTGGCTCGCATCCGGGCCACTGCCATAGTTGAACAGGGTGATCGGCTTGAGTCCAGCCAGGTTCAGCTCCATCGTACCCGTGTCGTCATCGCGTTCGTATTCATGCAGGGGGGGAAGTGTATCGAGCAGATGCGCCCCCTTTTCTTCGTGCCGGTACAGGAGCAAGGCGGACCAATTCACTTCCTTTGTTTCGGCGTTTCGTTCAAACCGATACAACGGGAACAGGCGGGTCAAAAAGTACGTCGGTGAGCCGCCCTGTTCATAGAGCGACCAGGCGAAGGCCCGCTCGCGTGGCGGGAATCCCGCGAAGGACAGCCCCCACTTGCCTGTGGGAGTACTCTGATACCCATAGAGCGGGAAGAGACGGTTGGCGGTACCAGCCGGACTCGACTCATGGTGGAACCATGTGACCGGCTTGATACCCAGCAGATCCAATTGCCACCCCTGCTGTTGTCGCTGCCATGCTGCATCCCAGAGCAGCAGGAATCGATCCTCGCCTTGTTTCGGGGTGGAGTGGTGCCGGTGCACAAAGAGCGTCTCCATTGTAACGTCGTCCGCGGCAAGATCGTGGCGGTAGCGATACAAAGGAAAGAGGCGGTTGGCGAATAGCGTGGGGCCACTTTCCTGATGGAACATCGCGAAGTCCGAGACCCCGATGACCGACCACTCCCGCCAGTCCCCATTGCGCTTCCAATCGTATAGTGGAATAAAGCGGTCGTGGATGGAGGCTCCCTTGGCATCATGACGATAGAGCGAGAGTGGGCCGGAGGGCAATGCAGACCAGTGCCACTCCTCGGCCTCAGGATGGTCATACTGGTAGAGTGGGAACAATCGGTGACCGAGGCCTTCTGGACTCTTCCAATACCGGAAGAACGAGAGCGGGCCGAAACCGAGGACGTCGGTGCTGTGCGTCTGCGTCGTAAGATCTTCGGTCACTCGGTACAGTGGCATGACCTGATGCCACATTGTCTTGGGGTCATGACCGTATCCGGCCAGAGAAAAGCGATCGATACCCAGGAGAGACCATCCGAGGCGGTTCTCTTGGCGGTCATGTTCATAGGAATACAACGGGAACAGGCGATGGGCGGTGAGGGTCGGACTTGTTCGCATGTGAAAGAGTGCCATGAGGTCCAGCTGACTGAGATCGTCTGTCGTCGAATATGAGTAGCGATAGAGCGGAAACAGCCGGTCTGAGTGGAAGGCCGGCCTCGAGGTATGTTCATAGAAGGCCAGTGCCGGAGCGGTTGTTTGTGGTAGCGGCGGCAGTCCGAGGATTGAAGTGCGCGATTCCTGAGTGGATGCATCGGTCAGCGAGCCGTAGAACGGGAAGACATAGCTCAGACTTGTCTGGGGTGTGACGGACTGGCCGTAGAAAGGAAGAAGATAGCGGTACCAGGTTCCCTCTTTGTTATTCTGGCCTGAAAAGTAGAGCGGTAAGACCCTGGTCTCATACCCGTTCCGGTCCGAGCCATAATGGAACAGTGGAAAGAGGATGTCCCACTCCTTGAGATCGGTCCGTGTGTCGTAGGTGGCGATCGCCAGCGGGCCAAGCACGTAATACCGATGGTAATAGTCGCCGTGCTGATGATGTCCATAGAACGGGACCAGGTAGGTGTAGCTTCGGTCTTCTGCGGCGTACTCGAAATAGGCGGGGAGGAGGACGGTGTAGCGTCGTGATGGGTCCTCCGCATGCCAATATAGTGGAAG
>JAOUGT010000153.1 GCA_029865485.1 Nitrospira sp. | reverse complement strand
GAATGGACATGCTGTGACCGTGGAGTTCTTCCCGTTAGCAACAAGAGAGCCGATGGGCTCCGGAATGGACATGTTCGGTTTTCGCGAGCCAGGCCTCACCGCTTAAGAGCTGGACCGTGACCTCGTCACCAGGATTCAGGCGTTCGACTTCAACCGGCACATCAATGAGGCAGTTGGCTCTGACCATTGACGTGAGAATCCCGGAGCCCTGGTCGCCAGTTGTCCTAACCTTGAAGACACCGTCTTCCCGGGTCAGGATCCCTCGCAAAAAATGCCGGCGATCGGTACGCTTGGAGAACTTCTCCTGAAAGATGGCCTGCAGCACCGGTCGCCCATAGCTCCGACAACCGCTCATCTTCAGCAACGCCGGTCTCACGAGCTGCTCGAACGTCACCATGGACGATACGGGATTACCGGGAAGTCCGAAAGCTAGCTTGCCCTGGATCAAACCAAATGCCAAGGGCTGCCCAGGTCTGATCGCGAGCTTCCAAAAATTCATCTCGGCCCCGAGCTCACGGAAAACTGCTTTGGTGAAATCATAATCGCCCATCGAGACTCCGCCGGACAGCACCAGGATATCGGCATTCAACCCTTGCGAAATCTTCTCCTTGAGGGCTGCCGGTGTATCGCGGGCGATGCCGAGCAAGAGCGGAATCCCCCCGGCTTCCTGCACAGCCGCGGCAATCCCATAACTATTCGAGTTGATGATCTTCTCTTCACTGAACCGCTCATCTAAATCAGCCAACTCATCGCCGGTGGACAGAATCGCCACCCGGGGTCGCTGATGGACAAACACCAATGACTTGGCAAGGATCGCCAGCATCCCGGCTTCACCGGGACGAATTCTGGTCCCCCGTGCGATGATGCAGTCGCCCTTCTTCACGTCCTCACCCTGCGGCCTGATATTGGCACCCCGTGGTTCCGGCTTCAATACGCGGACGGACTCCGGTGTCGGCTCAGTATCTTCAACCTTGAGGACCGTATCCGCCCCCTGGGGCATCGGTGCACCGGTCATGATCCGGATCGCCTGACCAGAACCAACCGTCTTTGTCGGCATCCTGCCGGCGGGAACATCCTCGATAATCGAGAGAGTTACCGGTTTCTGGATGCTATGCTCTTGTTTAATATCCTCCCACCTCACCGCAAACCCATCCATGGCTGAGTTGTCCCATGGAGGATTGTCTCGCTCGGCCACGATGTCCTCACCCAGCACACGGCCCAAAACATCCATAATGGATACTTTTTCAAGTCCAAGCACCGGCGCCGCAGCAAGCACCACCCGTTGGGCATCATGGAGCTGGGTCAATCCGGTCAGGGCATCGGCGGCTTTCACTGACTGATTCCTCTCATTGGCCCGGCGGTCGGCTTTCCCACCTTCAGGAGCGATGCTCCCTTCTTGCAGAACGCTTCGACCTGGTTGGCAATCTGGTGGTAGGCTTCCGCCGTGGGCGTATCAGAATTGAAGAGCGCGAACGGTTCGCCGGCATCCGATTGCGTCACCACATCCGGATCAAGCGGGATTCGTCCCAAGAACGGAACCCCCATATCGCTCGCCGAAGCTTCCCCCCCGCCCTTTCTGAACACATCGATCTGCGTATGGCAATGTGGACATTCAAGCCCACTCATATTTTCCACGATCCCGATGATCGGCACCTCACTATCCTTACAAAACGTCACGGACTTGCGCGAATCGAGCAGCGCCACTTCCTGGGGAGTCGTGATGATGACGGCGCCGCTGACCTGCCCAAGCAAGTCGATCGTGGTGACCGATTCATTACCGGTCCCTGGAGGTAGATCGATCAAGAGAAAATTCAGATCTTGCCAGTCCACTCCACCCAGAAGCTGATTGATGAACTCATACTTATAGGCATCTCGCCAGATGATCGGATCATCCGAGTTCTGCAACAGGAATGACATGGAGGCAATCTTCAAATTGTAAGCCTGGAAGGGAATAATCCCGCCGGAGGTGCTGATCTTGAGCTTCTGCCCCTCAGCCCCGACCATCTTGGGAATGTTCGGGCCATGGATATCCATATCGCAGATCCCGACGTGCCATCCCTTGAGGGCCAAACTCACCGCGATATTCGTGGTACAGGTACTCTTCCCCACCCCACCCTTGTTGCTCATGATGAGGACTTTGTACTCAATCCGCTCCATCCGCTTAGCCACCAGCCAGCGACTATGACCTTCTTTATCTTTTTGACACCGTTCCGTCTCATCACAGATGGCGCAGGCCCACATGTAGGTACAGGCGTCTCCGCTTCCACCGTCGTTGATCACATTAAGTTCACGTGCCATGAATATTCTTTCTGACAAACAGTTTGTCCCAACATCCCCGATGCACTCTCACCGTGTTTCCTGTCGTGATCGACCTCCAGGAACTCCCACATAGTCATCGCCAGAAGAGGAGTTCGGCATTGACGCCCCAGCAACACTCCCTCCACCCCCCGCTCCCGCCATCGCCACAGTCGGAACACCAGTCTGGCTTTCCTCTGCCGATGTGTTCTTCCCAAAGACCTTCGCGCCAAAGATACCGACCCAATACAATAGAAACATGGGGCCGGCCATCAGCGTTTGATTAAATGGGTCAGGCGTGGGAGTCAGGATGGCGGCAATCACAAATGACCCTAACAGCGCCCACTTCCAATATTGAATTAGGAACGGCGCGTCCACCCAGCCGAGTTTGGCCATCAGTGTGAGCGCCAACGGCACCTCAAAAATCAGCCCAAACACCGTGAGAAACCAGAGGGCGAACCCCACATATTGCGCAATGGAAATCTGGGGTGTAAATCCCGCGTTGACCCCATACGAAATTAAAAAATTCAGTGCAAATGGCAGGACGAAAAAAAATGAAAATCCGACCCCCGCATAAAACGCCACGGCACTGATACACACAAACGGTCCGACAAACCGTCGTTCCTGGACATGCAGCCCAGGAACGACGAACCTCCAGACTTCATACAACAGATACGGCATGGCAAGGACAATGGCAAACAGCCCCGCCACCTTCACGTTCTGCCAAAGCGCTTCCGCCGGAGCAAGGAAGACAAACGGCACAGTTGGAAGATCAGTCGGTTCCCAAGTCAATTGACTGGGAACGAACATGTTCTGGAGCGGAACGCGCAGCCACTTGACTAATGCGTCGGCATAGAAGAAGGTCCCCATGAACACAACCGCCAACACCAGCACCGCGCGGGTCAGCCGGGCCTGGAACTCCACCAGGTGCTCCATGACCGGCATCTTCTTATCCTCCAGCGGCTTAAAAACCGAATCTTGAAGCCACTGGTTCAGCTTGTTCAGCACAGGCCCTCGCAAGAGTGAGACCCCGTCCACTCCTTGATCGACTGACTTGGCTCTCCTTGTTTAGCAGATCGACCGATCACGATACCTGTCCCTCATGCCCTACTTCGGATTGATCGCCACAAAGAGACTGTTCCCTTGCCGATTGACCAGCAACACCGCGAGTTCGTCCTTCTTAATCTTCTCGGCGGCCTTCTGGTAATCACTGAGCGTCTTCACGGATTCATGATTGACTTCTTGAATGACATCGCCACGCTGCAAGCCGGATGCCTCCGCCTGTCCACCCGGCTCCACCGAAGTGATTACCACCCCGACCGTCTTGGCAGGGATGTTCAGCTGGCTCATCATCGCCTGATCCAACGCTTGAACCCTCAAGGAGGCCAACACGTTGTCCGGTGGCTTGATCTGCTCTCCCGACTCCTTCGGTGGCCCAGGCTCCTTCTTCGCCAAGACTTCATCCGAGGGACGCTCAGCCACCTTCACAGCAATGACCTGTTCCTTCCCCTCGCGAACCACCTTCACTTGAGCATCTTTCCCGACCACTGTTCTGGCGACGAGGTTGCGCAGCTGGCTGACCGTCTGCACCTCTTTCCCGTTAAAGGCCACCACCACATCACCCCGTTTGATTCCCGCAGCATGCGAGGGGCCATTCTCGTTGACGTCACTGATCAACACGCCTTTCCGCTGCTCCGGAAGCTTGAACGACTTTGCCAAAGCCGGTGTGATCTCCTGAATCGCCACCCCCATCCACCCACGCACGACTTTCCCGGTCTTTTGGAGGCTATCGACAATATCGAGCGCAATGCTACTGGGAATCGCAAACCCAATTCCCTCCGACCCTCCGGTCCTCGAGAAGATCGCGGTGTTAATCCCGATCAGATCCCCGCTCATATTGACAAGCGCTCCACCAGAATTTCCGGGGTTGATGGCCGCATCAGTCTGGATAAAGTCTTCATAGTCGGCGATGCCCACATTGCCTCGCCCCAACGCACTGATAATCCCGAGCGTCACGGTGGAGCTCAACCCGAATGGACTCCCGACGGCCAACACCAGATCCCCGACTTGGAGCTTCTCGTACTCCGCCCACTTGAGCGATGGCAGATCCTTCGCATCGATCTTAATCACCGCCAAATCGGTTTTTGGATCGGTCCCTATCACCTTGGCGGAAAACTCCCGCCGATCATTCAATGTCACGGTAATCTGGGTCGCCCCTTCCACCACGTGATTGTTGGTCACGATAAACCCGTTGGAATCGAGGATGACGCCTGAGCCGGCACTCTGATCCGGTTTGCCATGCGGACCAGGAGGCCCATGTGGGGTCGGCGGAGTCGGCGATTCACCCCCAGGCTCATCCCCGGGAGGCGGCACCCCGAATGGGTTAGGAGGAACTCCTCCTCGCCTCCGACTGCCTTCTCCTCCACCGGTCACGGCAATATTCACGACGGTAGGCATCGTCTTTTTGACAATCTCCGAGAACCCCTGGGCCCACGCAGGAGGGACCCCTGAGGCCGAGACAGGCGACACGCATCCGCTGCCGATAAGCGCAGACACGGTCAACCCACAAGCGATGAGCATGTTCGTCGTTTTCTGAGTCCACATGAACATATCTGAATTCCTCCAGGATGTGACTCTTCTTCAGAGTCCTATATGGAAATGGGCCGCCACACCAGTCGAACAATCCATTTTACACTACTCATTCTACCTGCTTCAAAGAAGAAAAGGTGCGTTCTTCCTCATCGTTCGCTTCGCGTATCTGGAATGGCGAGCGATGGACATGGTCAAAGTAGCTGGTCAGTGGATACCGAAGAAGCATTCGTGCAGAATGTGGGAGAGATCTGGTTGCATTCACCTAACGTTTCCAGTACCGTGACAGACGGTCACTCTTATCATGCGCCCAACAGTCGACCAGACAGGAACCCAAACTAACGGATTAGGCGGCCTGCGCATTCTGGCAGGCCTGTGGCTCAGCGGTGTACTGTTCGTCCTCACCGGCTGCGCCAAACATCTTGAGTTCCCTCCCATGGGTACTCCCCTCTCCGCCAGCGCGAAACTGGAAACGTCCTCCGCCCTGAAAGACCTCACCCTTCGCTATACGGATTCATGCGGACAACTCCAGGACGTTCCGTTAGGAGGACGCTTACAAGAAGCGTTACAGGAGAGCCTGCGCCGAACCTTTGACCGTGTGGTTTCAGACGGAGCAGACAGCGCCGACCCAACGGACCATCTCGTTCAGGTCGATCTGGTTGACTCGTCCTTCGACCTCAATAAGGAAGCGCTCTACGACCGCGCCCCTGCCGTGCTCCATCTCAACGCGATCGCCCGTGTCTACGACCGAACGGGGACATTACTTCGGCAAGCGGACATTGCAGTGTCCCGTCAGGAGCGGCTACGACTCGAGCAGCTCTCAAAGAACTGCGATTACATCATTGATCCATTCGTCCAAGATACCACGATCGACTTCGCAACTCGGGTCGCCCTCACGGCGAAACAGGCCGCAGGAAGCCACAACAGTCTGAGCTCGACCGAACCAACTGCTCCACCACCGGGAACTCCCGTCGTACCTCCCACGTTGAGCCCAGCACCTGTCGAACAACCACGCAGTACTGCCGCCACGTCGACCACCCTTCGGTTCAAGGCACATTTACTCGATGAAAACAGCGACCTCGTGCTCGAAGGCGGCGAACATATTCGCGTCCGCGTCGATGTCGTCAATACGGGCTCAACTCTGGTGGAAAACGCCTCGGCCTCTTTGACCGGAACGCGGCTCGCCCTCGAGCATTTTCCGACGACCGTCTTGAGAGTCCCGCCTCTGCAACCGGGCCAAACAAAATCGTTGGAGTTTGTCGCCACGCTGCCCCTGCTCGCCCAACCGGAACCAGCCGAGATCAGGGTGACCGTGGAAGAGCGCAGTGGAGCCGCAGCCCCACCGCAAACACTGTCCTTCACCATCGCTCCGACGGGAGCCCGAGGTGACGATATCGATCAGGTCTCGACTCAAGTGGCACCCGTTCGGCATCCAGACATCTCGGTCATTGCCATTGGCCTCAGCTCCACCCTCACACAGCAGATTCCGTCGCGCAAGCATGCGGCACATGATGCAGAAACGGTTGCCAAATATTTCCAAACGCTCGGAGGCGTGCCGTCGTCGAATATCGCACTATTGACGGACCGCAAGGCCACCTCTGCCCATATTGAAAAAACCCTGCGTGAATGGCTCCCAGCTCGCTCGACGAAGGATGGGGTCGTGATCATTTATTTTTCCGGCCACGCGATGGTCTCTCCGAGGGGGGAAATCATGCTGGTCCCCTATGACGGAACCAAGACGCCAACCAGTCTCTACCGGCTGAGTGCATTAGAATCAGTCCTCGCGAAACTGAACCCACAACAGGCCATCGTGATCTTCGATGGGAAAACGGCCCCCACTGTTGACCAGACCAAGACGCCCATCACCCCGCGATGGGACCTCGATGGGGAGAATACAATCCGATTGATCGCGGTTGAGGGTCTCGCCACCGGAATCGAAGACGAGGCCCATCGGCACGGTCTCTTTACCTATTACTTACTGCGCGGTCTGCGTGGAGAAGCGGATACGAACCGGGATGGAAAGGTCACCTTTGGAGAGATGAGCGGATTCGTGCGGCAGAAAGTCGCCTGGGCCTCCAAATCGCAGTTTGGAACCACCCAGCGTCCACAGATGATCCCTCCGCTGAAACCGGACGACAAAGCGGCAGATCTAGTCCTCACCACGCTCCCCTCCCTCGCGGCATCGGAAACGCCATAACAAGCCCGACTCACGCAGATCGTTCACACTCTCCCACTCCGCCCTTCCCATACTCTATAGACTGATCGTTACCATACGATATTCTCGATGGCCGTCACGCCAAATACATCGCTGCGGAGTCCCTACCAAAATACATTTTGCAGGACGGCAAAATAAATGGTATATTTCATACCATGAAAACAACCATTGATTCTGCCGGACGTTTAGTCATTCCAAAAGAACTGCGGCGAGAAGCCGGACTCCAGCCTGGTACCGAGTTGGAGATCCGCTGGCGTCAGGGGCTGATTGAAATCGAGCCGGCACCGCTTCCTGTCAAGTTGAAGAAACGTGGAAGGTTCCTTGTCGCAACACCGGACCAGTCGATCGAACTCCTGACGAACGAGACCGTCGAACGGACACGCCAGCGGCTCACCCGCGACAGAGCAGCCTCCTCATAGCCTCATATGGATAGTTTTCTCCCCGACACGAACGTCATGGTCGCCACGGTATGCACCTGGCATGAACACCATGAGCGAGCCATTGCAGAGATGGAGCGCCGACTTGCAGAGCAGGAATCACTGGTCATCGCCACGCCAACCCTGGTCGAAGCGTACGCCGTACTTACCAGACTCCCGCCGCCCCATCGGTTGTCACCGCAGGATGCGCTCACGCTCATTGAGACCAGCTTTCTCACCGAAGCAACCCTCGTAGGTTTAGACAAGACGGCCTTTCGACCGCTGCTCCGAGAGGCAGCCGAGCACAACATTGCTGGAGGGAAGACCTATGATTGGGTGATTGCCACCTGCGCGAGAGCGGCACGAGTGAAGACCTTACTCACCTTCAATACGCGGGACTTTTTGAGCTTCCATTTGGACGGCATCCAAATCCACACCCCATGAACGTCGATATAGGGAACTCCTGTTCTACCTCCCAGCCTACTGATCACTATTCCATCGCTCAATGGCCCACTCACAGCCAGTCGCATACCCGGTAGACCGACCGCCGGTTGCATCCAAAGTTGAACTTTCTCTTGATGAACAAGACAAGTTCCGCCCAACCCGTAGACTTCCTGCTTAAGAGATATCCGACCCATTATAATCCGCACCACTATAAGGCAAGATCCGATCCGCACTTCTCACAGGGTACCGCCAGTCGGCGAAAGGCACAGAACAGGATCTCGAGTTAGAATCGGAATGGTTCCTCTCACATCACGAACTTGCACGATGGAAGCGAACCAGGCCACTTCAAGGTGAATCTGGCAGAGAGAAGAAGCCGGCCAGCAATTCCACTTACAATACGAGTTTACCCC
>JAOUGT010000011.1 GCA_029865485.1 Nitrospira sp. | reverse complement strand
TTCCGGCGACGCGATGGTATGAAGCAGAAGCCTACCATCAGGAGTATTTTGCTCGAAACCCGTTTCAGGGGTACTGCCAATTCGTGGTGGGACCAAAAGTAGCGAAGTTTCGCAAACAGTTTGCCGCACGGCTCAAGACCTAACGCGCAGCATCGTACATTCTACCTCCCGAACCATCTCATGAGCGTGTCCCGCACTGTTCCTAATACGGCCGGTTTTTGAAAGACCTGATGCAGGCTGAGCCGTACTTCAGCATGCACCGGACAAAACGGCCACTCTGCGGATGGATTCCCTTGCACTTCCGCTTCGATAAAACCATTTGGTTCACCCGTGGAGTTTTTAAGCACGATCAGTGGGCTGTTGGGATCGAGTAGGCAGGTCTCATCAGGATGAGAAGAGGGGGAGAGAACCGGTTGGCTGATAAGAGCGCGCTGTTGGCCATCCGAGAAAACGGTATCACCCTCTCGAATAGGTCCTACCGGAGCAAATGAGTACAAGACAATGGGAGCGAGCAAAATAATCAATACCGCGATGCCGATCGACCACAGCGGAGGTTCGGACTGGTGTTGGTCTGTGATGGAAGAAGCCTCTTAGTGCGGTTCGTGGACTGTGTCTGTAGTGTACTCTATCAGTTTCCTAAATAGCACAGTGATCTCTCGCCGCTTTGAGCGGAACGGATTCTTTAAGAACCCTTGTTCAGAGGGGACCAGCGCAGTTGCCGGGCTAAAGGTCAGCAAAGCCTCTTGAGGCACCAGTGGCTGTAAGGGATTGGATCGACCATCACGGTATGACATGGTTTCAGGGTCAGGTGGGTAACGAGTAGACGACCGATAGTTGCTGAGAATGAAATGCAGCTCGTCACCCTCGACAAAGATTCCGCCAGACGTCACCCGGTCGTTCGGTGGTGGCTGTTGAGTGATCCAATAAAAGGTCACTATCTCATCAGGCTTGGCAGAGTGCAATCCTTTGACCAATAGAGGAGCCAGGAGGTCGATTTCTGCGGCAGTGAATGCGGGGTGCCGTGGAGGTTCGTTCTTCTGGCCAGGAAGTGGCAAGGACGGTATAAGGCTGGTCGGCTCCTCGATGATCATACCGGATAAAACGGTGGTCATCTCTTGAGTGGTCATGGTGGCAGGGTGAGAATGGCCACTGCCAATATTATGGTCCACTGCCAATCGGACGATCAGTGATTGATCCTGGTAAATGGATTCGGTGAGGAAAGGTCGGTTTTGACAGGCAGTCAACCCAAGTAGGAACGTTATCCACAAAAGAGCCATTAGACCGGAGTCCTTCATGGTAGGACCATCATGTTGCCGTGTATCCACTACGGTACCTCCTTCAAATAACAGGAGCGAAGGTCATCTGGTAGAGACATGTAAGACGATCACCCCTTGTTCCGCAACCCCTCACCTATGATTTAACATTTCAGTAACAACTCCGTAGCATCAGCTTAACCCTCATCATCTATATCTTCATCGTGTTTCGAAGCACGACCAATCTGATACACGGAGGTATTTCATGAGGGGATTGTGGTTGGCAATGATTATGGGTGGAGTAGGGCTTGGACTAGTATTCGGCGCTAGTAGCGCCCAAGCCGCTCATGATCTTGCGGACATTCTGTATGAGAAGGGACAGATCACGAAAGAAGAGTGGGTGAGGGCCAAAGCTGATTCAGAAAAAATAGAAGAAGAACAGCGGAAGAAGAGAGAGCAAGAGTTCCCGCTTCTTATGGGGTATAAAGATGGATTTGATCTCCAAACGAGAGATGGAAAGTTTGAGATGCTGATACAAAACCGATTACAGTTTCGCTATTCCTATCCCCAGGAGAGCGATACTTTCTCGAACGCTCTTCCTGAGGCCTTTAATGACCAAGACACCAGCTCGTTCCGTATCCGCCGCGCTCGCATCAAGGTCGGCGGGCATGGCTTCGTTCCCTGGCTGAAGTACTATGTCGAATATGACTGGGTGAGCAATACCCTGCTCGACTACCGATTGGATGTCGCCAAGTTCAGATGGGCAACGCTCCGTGTGGGGCAATGGAAGATCGACTACAATCGAGAGCGGGTAGATTCGTCAGGCAATCAACAGTTCGTCGAGCGATCGATCGTGAATGCGCCCTTTACTCTTGACCGACAGATCGGTGCCAGGCTGGGCGGGCATCTCTTTGAAGACACGTATGCCTATTTGGTGTACAACATCGGGGTCTTCACCGGCGTAGGCATCAACCAAACGCACAATGACGACAAGAACATGCTCTACATGGGGAGAATTCAGTGGAACTTCTTGGGGCGCGATGTCCCGTTCTCACAGTCGGATCCGGACTACACGCAGTTGCCGATTGGGAGCATTGCCTTTGCCGGCGCCCACAACATAACTGACCGGATCGCCTTTCCGCAGACGAGCCGAGCGAGTGACTTTCTAGGTGTGGCTGTCGTGGACGGCCGATTTGAAGTTAATCAAGGGGTCCAAGAGTTCGCCTTCAAGTGGAACGGGCTCTCCATCCAAGAGGAGTTTCATGTGAAGAAAGTGATCGATCGCTCCAGGTCGTCAGATGGGACCAGTTACGGAGCCTATGCGCAAGTCGGATATTTCCCCCATGCGTTGATCGATGTGGTACCAAAACCGCTCGAATTCGCCTACCGGTACGCATTTCTCGATCCGGGAGACGGTCCTCTGGGAAGTCTCCTGGGCAACCAAATGCGCAGAGAACACACATTCGGAGTCAACTGGTTCTTTGCCGGACACCGTAATAAACTCTCGCTCGATTACTCTCACTTATCGCGCGATGGTGGATTCACTCCGGTAGATCGAGTCCGGCTTCAGTGGGATGTGTCCTTTTAGGAAGGTAATGGCAAGCATAAGGAATAGCTCGAGGTCGCAACCAAATTTTTGAAATTAACACGGATGTAACACGACCGTAACATAGGGTGAATGGCATCCTGGTAATGATGGGGTGCCAATTGCCGCTCATATGAGGGAACCGCACATGACAAATCAAAAGAGTATGACTCTACTGCGCATGGGTTTTACTTCCTCACTTGCCTTCGGCTTCGCCAGCCTCCTCGTGGCAACGACTACGATGGCCGATCAGATCATCCAGGTAGACCCCAATTTGAAAGGGTATATCAAGGTCACAGGGGTGTCTGGCAACCTCAACAGTATCGGCTCCGACACATTGAACAACCTCATGACGTTGTGGGCGGAGGGGTTCCGTAAACAATACCCGAATGTCAAAATCCAAATTGAAGGGAAGGGGTCAAGCACCGCACCACCGGCTTTGATTGAAGGCACGGCCCAGCTTGGACCAATGTCCCGAGCCATGAAAAGCACGGAGATCGATTCCTTCGAGAAGAAGTTCAGATACAAACCCACGGCATTTCCCGTTGCCATTGACGCGCTAGCGGTCTATGTCAATAAGGACAACACGGTTCAAGGACTCACGATGGCACAAGTGGATGCGATCTTCTCCAAGACGCGGCGATATGGTGCGGCAGGAAACTTGGACCGTTGGAGCCAACTAGGTGTAACAGGTGAGGTGGGTTCCTCTCCGATCAGCATTTATGGCCGCAACTCCGCATCCGGCACCTATGGGTTCTTCAAAGAGTTCGCGCTGAAAAACGGTGATTTCAAGGATGAGGTCAAGGAACAGCCTGGCTCTGCATCCGTGGTGCAGGGGATTACAGAAGATCCGGCCGGCATCGGTTATAGCGGGATTGGATACCTGACCTCCGGAGTTCGAGTCCTTCCATTAGCCGAAAAAGATGGCGCACCATTCGTAGCACCCACGCAGACGAATGCCATGAACGGATCCTATCCGCTCTGGAGACATTTGCTGGTCTATGTCAACAAGACGCCGAACAAGCCCCTCGACCCGCTCGTGAAAGAATTCATCAAGTTCATCTATAGCAAAGAAGGTCAAGCCATCGTCATCAAGGACGGATTTTTCCCGCTGCCACAGAGCGTCATTGAAAAAGAGTTGTCGAAGGTCGAATAGGCTTGAAGTCGAATGTTCGGAGTGGGGTAATTGTAAAGAGGATCGTGACCATGCATGATCTTTCTCGGTGGGCAAGGTGGAAACGTGGAAAATCAGGCTAAAGTCAGCACATGAACGTTCCTCCACTCACTCCAGAACCCGTCTTTCAAGGAGACTCCTCCCCAAGCCGGGGTGTAGTGCCAACCCCTGTCCTTGTGGAGGGGATCTTTACTCGGCGCCAAATCAGATCAATCACCGATGGGATAACCCGCGTCATTATCAAGACGGGCGGGATCAGTATTATTCTGTGCATTCTGGGTATGTGCATCTTCCTCGTCAAGGAAGTCATTCCGCTCTTTCTTCCGACCCAGGCGACCTTGGTCGAGCCCATTCCCCTTTCTCCTCTTGAGCATCGGGTCAGCGCAGCCCTCATCGGTATTGATGAGCATCAAGAGGTCGCCTATGCCTTGCGAGGCGACAACCTTGAATTCGTCTCTCTAGGAGCAACTACCTCCTCGATATCAACTATTCCAGTACGAGGTTTATTGCCGGATGGCTCTGTCACAGCGTTGGCACGAGCCTTGGGGAGGGGACACAGTCTTGTGATCGGCACGGGAGATGGGCGTGTCATCCCCGTGACGATTGAATTTACACAAGACTTTCAAAACAACGAACGCTCGATCGCTCCGTCTGTAAAAGTTGGGACTCCGATTGCTGCCGGGCCGACTCCTCAACCCATTACGAAATTGGCCTATCAAAGCACCGATTCCGAGGTGCGGATTGCCGCTCTGCTCGAGGATCAACATCTCTGGTTGACCACCGGTCGTACCACCTCTCGGCCAGATGGAACGACCTCTGTCTCGACGACGCAAGTTGATGTAACGCCCGGCCTTTCCGGACGCGTGACTGCCGTAACCCTCGCGAGTCGTGCGGAGCTGCTCGCCGTGGGGACGGACGAGGGCAAGGTCTATCACTTTGATCTCCGGGATGCGACCAAGCCTCTGCTTACAGAGACGACCCAGGCATCTGACGGAAGCAAAGCCATTACAGCGCTGGGATATTTGATGGGGGACCGCAGTCTTGTCGTCGGTGATGCGGCTGGGCAGGTGGTCGTGTGGATGCCGGTGCGAGAGCATCCTGGAACGAATCAGACCAAGATGACGGTCGTCCATCGATTCGCTTCCCATCAGAGCGCGGTCACCGACATCACGATCTCGCAGCGCGATAAGGGATTCATCACTACGGATGCCGAGGGAGGAATCAGGCTGCACCATTCGACATCAGCTCAGACATTACTCACGCTCTCTCCACAACAGGGCGCTCTCCGCAATACCTATTTCGCGCCAAAGGCAGATGGTCTGGTCGGCTTGACTGAGGATCATCGACTGATCCATTACCAGATCTCCAATCCCTATCCGGAGATCACCCTCTCGACTCTCTTTTCTCCTGTGATGTACGAGGGCTATGAGCGCCCGGAATTGGTGTGGCAGTCTTCAAGCGGGTCAGATGATTTTGAGGCCAAGTATAGTTTGACGCCGCTTATCTTTGGGACGATCAAAGGCACCTTCTATGCGGTGCTCCTTGCGGTTCCGTTGGCGGTACTAGCTGCAATCTACACCTCCATGTTCATGCATCCTGATTATCGAACCAAGATCAAACCGGCGATCGAAATCATGGCGGCGCTTCCGACTGTGGTGCTCGGGTTCCTGGCCGGACTCTGGTTTGCACCGGTGCTCGAGCGAAACTTTCCCGCCATGACGGGAATGGTCTTGGTGACTCCGTTTGCGATCATTGCATCTGCCGGGCTCTTCCTCTTGTTGCCGGCTTCTGTGCGCCATCGCATCCGACCTGGTGTCGAAGCATTCCTTATGATCCCGGTCATCATCGCGGTGGTCTGGGGATGTCTTGAGACCAACACCTGGTGGGAATCCGTCTTGTTCGGTGGGCACTATAAGCCGTGGCTGCAGACCCACCTGGGTCTGAATTATGACCAGCGTAATGCCATTGTCGTCGGGGTCGCCATGGGGTTCGCTATTATTCCCATCATTTACAGTATCTCGGAAGAGGCATTGACCAATGTTCCCAAGAATCTCATCGCCGGCTCCTTGGCGCTTGGTGCGACACGTTGGCAGACACTGATCTATCTGGTCCTCATCTCAGCCAGTCCGGGCATCTTCTCAGCGTTGATGATCGGACTCGGTCGGGCCGTCGGCGAGACGATGATCGTCTTGATGGCGACGGGCAATACACCGATCATGGACTGGAGCCTGTTCAACGGCTTTCGAACCTTGTCCGCCAATATTGCGGTGGAGATTCCCGAAGCACCGCATGGGGGCACTCTGTATCGCACGCTCTTTCTGGCGGGGCTCCTCCTCTTTGTGGCGACCTTTCTGCTCAACACGGTCGCAGAATTGGTTCGTCAGCGACTCAGGGAGAAATACAGCCAGTTCTAGATGCATGGGTGGTCGTAAGACCGGAGTCAAGATGGATCGAATGAAACCAGATGTCGTGCTTGGTTCCGGCCATGCCGGTGGAAGAGTGATTCAATGAGGCAATGGATCAGACAGGTCATGGCAAGTGGAGAGCTCTTCATTTGGGGCTGTGGGGCCGGGCTTGCGCTCTCGTTGTTCATGATCGCCGGGTTGTTGGTGCTCATTCTCGTCAACGGATTCGGATACTTCTGGCCCGCTGACCTCGTCGAATTGACCCTCAAGGACGGTAAACATGTGGTCGGTCAGTTGGCTGGTGAAGAAGTCGGTCCGAAAGGAGTTCCGCGGATCAGGATGAAGATCGGCAATCGGGATCTCTACGGCCTGGACTATCGATGGATCAACACTGATCAGATTGTCGAACGAGCCACGCCGGCCGATCTCGTGATGGTGGAGCGGCGCGAGTGGGGGAACTTCTACGGACGGATCCGGACGCTGACCAAGGAAGACCAGACTGTGGTTGAGGGGGTGGAAGCCGTGTGGCAGTCTCTTCCAGCTCTGATCCGGGAGGTGGAATCGAGTGAAGGGAACAGCCCGTACGCATTGCTCGTTGTCGATGCAAACGGGAGGGAAAAGTCCATCGGACTCAGCCAAGTTGTGCGGGTCTTACGCCCCAATGCCCTGTCAACCTTGGGGAAGGTGTGGGTCTATGTCGGTAACGTCTGGATGGTCTTGACCACAGAACCACGAGAGGCCAACACGGAGGGCGGAATCTTTCCGGCGATCTTCGGCACTGTGATGATGGTGCTGATCATGAGCCTTGTCGTGACTCCTTTCGGTGTCATCGGGGCTCTGTATCTTCGAGAGTATGCACGCCAGGGAGTCATCGTGCGGATCGTCCGTATCGCCGTCAACAATCTCGCCGGGGTTCCTTCGATTGTCTTCGGTGTGTTCGGGCTGGGGTTTTTCGTGTATGGCGTCGGGGGAACGATCGATGCCCTCTTCTTTTCCGACAGGCTACCGACCCCGACATTCGGCACAGGGGGTATTCTCTGGGCTTCGCTCACGCTGGCGTTGTTAACTGTACCGGTCGTCATTGTCGCCACGGAAGAAGGATTGGCCGCCGTGCCGAGAGAATATCGAGAAGGGTCGATCGGCTTGGGTGCCACGAAATGGGAGACGATCTGGAAGGTCGTGCTTCCCACGGCGCTCCCTGGAATTCTGACCGGGTTGATCTTGGCCATGGCTCGTGCGGCTGGAGAGGTCGCGCCCTTGATGTTGACCGGCGTAGTGAAACTGGCGCCGGCCTTGCCGATCGACTGGACCTGGCCATTCTTGCATTTAGACCGGAAGTTCATGCACTTGGGGTTTCATATCTATGACGTGGGATTTCAATCGCCGAACGTCGAGGCTGCCAAACCCATGGTGTATGTGACGACGTTGGTGTTGATTCTCGTCGTGGTGACGCTGAATCTGACTGGAATCGTGTTGCGAAATCGAATGAGGAGGAAATATGCTGGATCAGCAGTATGACGTGAAGTCCAGTGTCACGATCCTTCCACCGGCTATTTCCTCATTGGAGATCGAGAGCATGGATGATCCTGACTCTACCTTGCAGCCTCAGTCGAGCGTGTCGGGGAAAGCGAAGCTCCGGGTACAGGGCTTCAACTTCTATTATGGCCCCGTCCAAGCCCTGTTTACAGTCGACATGGATATTCCCGAACACCAAGTGACGGCATTCATTGGGCCGTCAGGATGCGGGAAATCCACATTGCTCCGCTGCATGAATCGTCTCAATGATCTCATCGAAGGGGCTCGACATGAAGGGAATATCCTTATTGATAACATGGATATTTTCGATCCCATGATCGACATCACCGACCTTCGAAAACGCGTCGGCATGGTCTTCCAAAAATCGAATCCCTTTCCCAAGTCGATCCATGAAAATGTTGCGTATGGTCCGAGGTTGCAGGGTCTGAAGAATCGAACGGTCTTGGACGAGATCGTCGAGCGCAGTCTCCGCGGGGCTGGCCTCTGGGAAGAAGTAAAGGACCGGCTTCACAAAAGCGCGCTCGGGCTGTCCGGCGGTCAGCAGCAACGGCTGTGCATCGCAAGGGCTCTTGCCGTCAAGCCTGATGTGTTGCTCATGGATGAACCCTGCTCGGCGCTCGATCCCATCGCGACAGGCATTATCGAAGAATTACTCTTTTCCCTGAAGAAGGAGTTGACCGTCGTCATCGTGACGCACAACATGCAGCAAGCGGCGCGAGTGTCGGATTGTACCGCCTTCATGTATCTTGGTCGACTGATCGAGTTCGGGCGTACCAAGCAGCTATTCACGAATCCTTCAAACAAACAGACCGAAGACTATATCACCGGGCGATTTGGGTGACGCAATGATTCAACGACATTTCGACGAGGAGCTGGCTGAGCTAAAGACGAAACTGGTACGGATGGCCGGGCTGGCTGAGGACCAAATCGACAAGGCACTCACGGCGATGGTCAACCGAGATTCGGCTCTGGCCTGTCGCGTGATCGAGCGAGACCACAAGGTGAATGCGTTGGATGTGGAGATCGACGAAGCCTGTATCGAGTTGTTGGCGCTCCATCAACCGGCTGCGCGTGATCTCCGGTTAGTCACGACGGCCATGAAGCTCTCCACCGAGCTCGAACGCATCAGCGACTTGGCGGAGAGTATCTGTGAGCGTGCGATCGAACTGAACGAGGAGCCTCAACTCAAACCCTACATCGACATCCCACGGATGGGAAACCTGGCCAGGATGATGGTGAAGGAAAGCATCGATGCCTTCGTCAAGGAGGATGCCAAGCTAGCCAGGAAAGTGATCCTGGATGATGACTCGGTGGATGATCTCATGGAGCAGTTGTTTCGTGAGCTGCTGTCATTCATGGTGGAGAATCCACATACGATTTCCCGAGCCATTCGATTAAGCTTTATCGCCAAGTCGCTCGAGCGAGTGGGGGATCATGCGACGAACATTGCCGAGCTAGTCGTGTATCTGGTGGAGGGCAAGATCATTCGGCATACCACACCACCGGCGATTTCAGGACGCTGAAATTATCGATGCCGTTGTAGGCGACGGTGCCGAAACGTTTCCTGGAGCTAGATCTTAGGGATTCCCTCAGGCGAATAGAGAAGAGAGAGCGAGACGCTCTGTCGGTTTGACTTCTTATCTTTCCCTTGCCCGCAGAATCATCAAATGGGTACCACCACGAGTAAGAAGATCCTGATTGTTGAAGACGAGCCGGAGATTGCACAGCTTGTCACACATTACTTTGAGAAAGAGGGATTTCGAACGACCACGACGCTGAATGGGTTCGAGGCCATCAAGAAGGTCAAGGAGGACAAGCCTGATCTGGTGGTGCTCGATCTCATGCTCCCTGAACTCGATGGTCTTGAGGTGTGCAAACGGTTGCGTGCGACTCCCAATACCGCGATGCTGCCGATTATCATGTTGACGGCCAAAGCCGAAGAGTCGGACACGATTGTCGGGCTTGAGCTGGGTGCCGATGATTATGTCACGAAACCGTTCAGCCCGAAGACGCTCGTCGCACGTGTTAAATCGCTCCTCCGTCGAGTGGAGCGGACCACGGATCAGAAACCAACCTCCGGAACGTATGGTCCTATCACGATCGATCTGACACGACATGAAGTGAGGGTCAACGGGGCAGAGGTGTTGCTCACGGCAAAAGAGTTCGGGCTACTCGAATACCTGTTGCGGCATCCGGGGCGAGTACTGACGCGCGAGGTGCTGCTCAATGAGGTGTGGGGGTACGACTACTACGGGACGACGCGCACCGTCGATGTTCACATCCGTCGGTTGAAAGTGAAGATGCCTCTCCTCAATGAAGCCATCGTTTCGATCAAGACGCTCGGGTATAAACTCTTGGACCATCCTCCGGCACCGTAACCTCGTCACGGTTTTGCCCGGCTACACTATCGTGAGCCAGACGTCTCTTTGTCGGCGTTCACGCCTTCTGCGATCCTGAACCGTGAAGCGAAGACGTTGTGTCATGGGTCGAGGACTGAGATGAGACGTCGCTGTACCGGGCAGATAGTTGTGAAGGCGTCATGCTACGTGGCGCACATACCACGGAGATCGCTGGGATTGTGGGCCCGGCAGAATCGCGGAATGATTCCACCGACATGCGCAAATAAAGCATGGTGCGCTGTCCTTCATGGGCGTGACTTCCAGTGAGTCAACAGCCAATCCTGAGAGTTCACAGCGGCTTCACCTTCTGTCGGTTGCTTACGCTCATACGTCCCGTTAGGAAGTAACCGCCTTGCCTGCATATTGTCCCGTAGTCCGACACCGAGAATCTCATTGATGATGCCCTCGCGCCACTGAGGATCCTCAACAGGGAATATGACTTCCACCCTGTGATCCAGGTTGCGAGGCATGAGGTCCGCACTCCCCATCAACACTTCCTTCTGGCCACCGTTGTGGAAATAATAGATTCGTGCGTGTTCCAGAAACCGTCCAACGACCGAAATTACGGTAATGGTCTCACTGATCCCCGGGAGACCTGGCCGAAGGCAACAGATACCCCGCACCTGAAGATCAATCCTGACGCCGGCCTGCGATGCCTCATAGAGCGCCTGAATACATTGCGTATCGACCAGTGCATTCATCTTGAATGCGATATATCCATCACCCTGTTGACGATGGCGGTGGGTCTCACGCGCAATGCGGTCCAGGATCTGTTGCCGTAACATCGTCGGTGCCACGAGAAGTTTGGCATAGGAATTCTTGCGGGAGTATCCGGTCAAGGAGTTGAAGAGATCGGATACATCACTGCAGATCGCTTCATCGCAGGTGAAGTAGCTCGCATCGGTATAGATGCGACTGGTGATCACGTTATAGTTCCCTGTGCCGAGATGGACGTAGCGTCGGATTCCTTCAGGTTCGCGACGGACAATGAGACAGACCTTCGCATGGGTCTTGAGCCCTCGTACGCCATAGACGACGTGCACCCCTTCATCCTCAAGTTTCCGGGCCCATTCGATATTATTCTCCTCGTCGAATCGCGCTTTGAGCTCGACCAGCACCGCAACTTGTTTGCCGTTGACCCGAGCTTCCAGGAGCGCATCAATAATGGGAGATTTCGGATTGACGCGATAGAGGGTCTGCTTTATGGCAACCACATCTGGGTCGTTTGCCGCTTCTCGGAGAAACTCAACGACCGGCATAAAGCTGTCATAAGGATGGTACAGGAGCACATCCCGTTGACGGATTGCGGCCAAGAGGCTGCTGGACTTGCTGAACGAGGAGGGTACAGAGGGCAGGAACGGAGGATCCTTCAGGTCTGGACGTTCCAGTGCATACAGTTCGCGAAGCCCCGCCATACCGATCGGACTATTATTGGCATAGACCAGGTACGGTGGGAGTTGAAGATTCCTGGTCAAAACCTCACGGATATGATCTGGTGTCGTTGCGTCCAATTCTAAGCGAACCGCCGATGTGAAATCCCGTTGATCGAGCTGTTCTTCCATGGCTTCGATGAGGTCGGATGCTTCATCTTCCTCGATGGCAACTTCCGCATCTCTCGTCACACGGAAGGGGTAGGAGGCAATCACATCCAGGCCGGGGAACAGATCGTCCAGGTTCTGTGCGATGACCTCATCCAGCCAAACGAATCGTTGCGTCTTCCCAGTTTTACCCAACCCCATTTGCTGTAGGGCGACATCTTCATCAGTGGGAATGGGAACGAGTCGGGGAAAGGCATCCGGCACTTTCACACGGGCAAAGCAATCACCACGTTCAGGGTGCTGGACCAGCACGGCAAGGTTAAAACTCAGATTGGAGATATGCGGAAACGGATGGGTTGGATCAAAGGCCAGAGGCGTGAGTACGGGAAAGATCTCACGGTGGAAGTATTGTTGAATCGCTTCCCTCTCGGTCTGCGTCAACTCCGTATAATGCAGAACATGGATACGTGCCTCCCGTAATGCCGGTAGAATCTCCTCTTTCCAGCACCTGTTGTACCGTTCGTAGTGGACGTCCAGCTCTCGGTTAATTGTCAAGATCTGCTCAGATGGGGTCATGCCGTCTGGCGTAGCTCCGCCGGTCGCAGCCGTCACTTGGCGTCGCAGGCCGGACACCCGAATCATGAAAAACTCGTCCAGATTTGTGGCGAAAATAGTCAGAAACTTCACGCGTTCCAGGAGCGGATGTCGCCTATTTTCCGCTTCTTCGAGAACCCGCAAATTGAATCGCAACCAGCTGAGCTCTCGGTTCAAAAACAGACTGGGTTTCTGGCCACCCTCGGTTGGTTCTCCTGGCTCAGCAGACTGATTGATCATGCAACTCCTTCACAAGTCGCCCAGCTGTGTGCCGTCTTCGTAGTACCCAACTCATTAATCACCATGTGGCACCTGAGCGTCCCCGACAAGTCAAGTGGGCGAGTATATTCTATCTTTGATTACGATGCCGTTACGAGAACACTACCGATCTGTAAGATTGTGACCGTTTCTCCAGAAGGACAGCTTCAATGTGCGGGAAACAAGCCTCAGAATACAGTGATGCCTCTGGTGTCGTCTAATCATTCACGCACTCCGGCAACTGCTGTGATTCTTCACACACAATTGGCACAGTCGTAACAGGAATGAAACAATGTCCCAGTAGACTCACCTCATGTTCAGGAGCGAGGAGGCGACGACACACGCTCCTCAACCTATGACACACAACCGGAAAGGAGGTGACGCGCAATGACCGGATGGGTTATCGAAGCGTTCCTGTTGAGCGCTATCCTGGGACTCACGTATACCGTGTTGTCTGTGGGACGGGAGTAGATGCAGTTGGTGAGAGGAATAGGAGACTTGACAGTGAACAGGAACCGTCGGACGGGGGTCGGAACGGGCACTCTTGCCCCACCGACTCTCGTCAGGAAGTAGAATTGATCTCCGGCAATCGGGCCGGCATCGGGACCCTTGCCACAGTCACTTGCGCCACGATGTGCTCTGCAGGAGCCAATCGGATCAGAGTGGGTTCGGGATCTTCCTGGTTTTTCCCCGCCGTCTCACATCAGGATGATTGGGACTACATACCCCAAAACACCGTTTATGGCCAGGATCGCCATCGAAGCTTGCAGATCGTTGTCGATGCAAAGACGAACAAGAGCGTGGGAGAACAGCAATCAGGCGAAGGCCTCCAGCGAAGGGAGCCTCCTGGGAGCGGGGTTCTATATGACTCGGTCCTGTCCTCAGCTGTGGCCCAGGGTCGCTCAGCAGCCAGTCGCTGATCCGTTACTCACTTCACCGTGCCGGCCTTAGTCGAATAAATAGGCCACAGAAGCTGAATACAATGATGGCCAGACAGGTCATGATGGACTTCACGAGCGAGAGCCCTATTCGCAGCCGAGTGCCCATAGGCCTTCCTCCTTCTCCTCTGTTGAGAGACGCCAACATGTTCGCGCTTTGTCGACACGGCCAGCTGTGGGTGCTCCGACCGTTAGGGAGACGCATGTCTTTTTATACTGAACTAAGCTATCCAATGGATGTCACAGCTTGATTGCCGAATAGTTAATACGCTGTGACATTCCTCACTCCCTAAAGAGTTAACCGGCCTGTAACACCCGTCTCCTGCCAACGGAATAGGTGACGAGTACGACAGAAGCATTAAAGAGAGACTGATCTGCTTTCTTATCTGAAACTTTCAATCTGGCTGTTGGTAGGCATTATCCTGACAGTCCCTTCACCCGCGAGTTACGCCGAGGTCACTCCTCGGAGCGATGCGGATTCCCATCCTCCATTGCAGGCGAATCACTCTCTGGCAGGCTGACTATTGCTGTAACTGAAGCGATGGTGCCTTTGGTTCGGGCCTAGGCAGACGATCTGATCGTTCAATAGCCAGAACTACAGATCGTGGTGATCTCGGAATGTTCTCATGCCGGCCATATGCCTTTCTGGAGGTGGTAGGCATTAAGACTGTGGCCAGCACCACTCTATACCTTCATGCCTTCATCAATTTTACCGACCTGAGATCCCTGCGTAACGCAGGGGCAACAGTACGCTGTTAGACTAGATTAAATACAATCAATAAAAGGGGAGGATCAGATGATAACAGTCGGCAACTTAATGCAGACAGAGCCGGTGACGGTGGAGGTAGGGACCTCGGTCGTGGAAGCAGCCAAGCTCATGAGAGCCTACAACGTCGAAAGTGTTCTGGTGACCAGCCAGGCTCAGATCGTTGGAATCGTGACGGAATCAGACGTCGTCAAGAAATTTGTCGGAGCAGAGAGAACGCCCTACTTTGTTCCGGTCTAGGACATCATGAGCAGTCCCGTGCCTGGCATCGAGGAGCGGCGGCCACTGACCGAAGCGGCTGATCTCATGGACAAGCACCGCACCTTCCATCTTGGTGTCACCAAAGGGGGGGCGCTCATTGGTCTGGTGTCAGTTCGAGATTTTCTCCGTCCGGTGTCCATCGACGACTTCTAACGCCTCTCCATTTTTCCAGGTTACTGCCTTCGTAACCGCCCCCTTCTTTCCTGTCGCCGGTCCGCATCGGCGACCGTTCATGGAATTCCTCAACGACCCACCGTGGGTTGCATTCTCTTGTCCGCATGTCCACACTGAGGCACACCATCTTTGCCCTTAGCTGTGCTGTGCTCGAATGGCTCAATCGCACAAACCTCAGAAGTCGCCTGTCAGTCCATCTCCGATCTCGTCGCATGGAGAGCGTGAACTCAAGCTGACCATTGAGGCCGACTTCCGGCTTCCCCAGCTGCCGGGCACCGCGCTTCCTCGACGGTTGCTGATCTCGACCTACTACGACACTGTCGCTTACGACCTGGCTCGTGCAAGGATTACTCTCCGCCATCGAATCGAACGGGGGAAGAGGGCGTGGCAGCTCAAGATTCCATTGGGGGACGATCGGCAGGAAGTGGAAGTGGTCGACAGCCAGACTGATCCACCGGCCATACTCCAAGCGTTACTGATTCTCCACCTTGGGCATCGGAAACTAGTGCCGGTCGTAACGCTGCGTGTCTGGCGAAGCGGCATCCTTGTACGTCGGGGGCAGGTGCCTATTGCCGAGGTCGTTCTGGACCATGCCATGGTTGTAAAGAACGGGACGGTTATCGAGCACTTTCGTGAGCTGGAACTCGAACAGCGGCAGGGTGACGAGAAGTCACTTCATTCCCTGGAGCAGCACTTACGCGAGGCGGGTGCATCAGATCACGATGGGCGACCAAAACTCTTTCGTGCCCTCTCACTTTCAGCCCCTTCTCCAGCCGCACAGCCCGCTCCGAAGGCGCCTGCGATCGAGCATCTGAAGTATTCCCTTGCTCAGCATGTCGGCTGGCTCCTAGCCCATGATCCTGGAACCAGGCTTGGAACCGAGATCGAAAGCCTCCATCAAATGCGCGTGGCTACGAGGCGCCTGCGCGCGGTGCTTCGTACGGCTCGACCGATCCTCCTCCCGGCCTGGGTGATGTCTCTCCAACAGGAACTCAAGTGGCTCAGTGAGGTGCTCGGTCCTGCTCGTGACCTGGATGTGCAGATCGCCTACTTTATGGGCGAATCAGCCGGATTGCCTCTGCGAGATCGCCAGCTCTTGACTCAATTTATTACCCATCTGCGCACACAACGGGCGGCTGTTCAGCAGGTGGTACTCAGTGAACTCACGAGCGCCCGCTACCTCCAACTCATCCAACGACTGCAACATGCATTGCAAGCCCCCTCAGTGGTCGAGTCTCCCATGGCCATAAGCGAGCTTGCCGAAAGCGAGTTCAAGAAGGCGCGTAAAGCAATTCGCCGGATCCGATCGTCGCCGTCGAATGCCGCATTGCACAAGGTCCGCATCAAGATCAAACGCGCTCGCTATGCGGCAGAACTTGCCCGATGGGTGCTGGGAAAGCCCGCGATTCGGTTCATGAAGGCAGCTCGGGCAATTCAAGAGCAATTGGGCATTCATCAGGATGCACTTCAAGCGGAGCGCTACGTCCGACAGTTTGTGAAGTACTCGACGAGTGTCAAGGCCGGCTTTCTTGCCGGACGTATGGCTGAACGGCAACGGTACCGGCGGGCCGCGGCCCGCAACGAAATGATACCGCTGTTCAAAACGCTGCTGAAACGCGGGAAGCAGGCATGGGGATGAACAGGGAAAGGTATTATAACAATTATCAGTAAACGGTCTACGACAAGTCCGTGATTGGTATCCATCCGATCGCCTCTTAAGAGTCGTGTTTTGTCGCAGGGGCTCGCTTCCCCAAGGCCCGTCGCTGCAGAGGCTAAAGCAGCCAGCGCAGTCAACCCTTTCTCGCCTCGTGGATCGCGTCCCTTTCCTTCCTCCGTGAGCGGGTAATTCTCCAATGCTCCCTTCCCATTGATCAGGTTCCACAGCGATTCCGTGACGAACCAGAATGCACCCCATAGTCCCTTCCCAATCGAGTTAGGTGCGAGCCAACCACCAACTGATCATGCAGTTAACACAGGTTTTACTTGTTCGTGACCTATTTGGAATGAGCAGTCGATACCATCAGTTTAAGAAAAAAGAATAGAAGGGAAATAAGGGAGGACACTATGTCAACACGTGAAGCTGTTCGTCAGTTTGACGGTGAGCTTCTGTGGCAACGGCTCTCTGACCTCGACCTGTTAGAGCTGTGGAACAGGGGCATGAAAGGAGTGCTCAGTTTGGTAATGGTGACGCTCTTGATGGCCCTCACCGGCGGTGCGCTGAAGACATTGTGGGAGCTTCGGCTCTTCATCGACCACTCAGCCGAGGTGGTCCTGCGCCAAGTCATCGTCAATACGCTCATGCTTCTGGCACTTGTCGAAGTCTTCAAAACCACTGTCACGTACTTCCGGGAGGGGCGTGTCAAGGTGACCTTTATCGTCGATACGATCCTCGTCGTGATGCTGACGGAAGTGATCTCCCAATGGTTCAAAGGAGGAGACTGGCAGCCACTGACGGTGCTCTTGGGAATTCTGGTGACTCTCAGCGTTGTTCGTGTGATGGCGGTTCGATGGAGTCCAACGTTGGGAACAAGGTCATATGATCCGGTACCAGCTGATCTCTAACGCATGAGGAGGTGCTGTATGAATCAATCACCGGCAATGAAACTACTAACCATCGTTCAGGAGCGGCGACGTATTCTACTCGAAGAACTCCTGGCCTGTTGTCCAGAGCTCACCTGGAATCAGGTCTTCTCGCTCGTGGATGATCTGAGCCGTCACGCGTTGATTGGCTTATATCGACGAGGTGTGGACTACGAATTACGAGCGCTCTCGTAATTCGCCAAGTGGCGCGCGTGCTCATTGAGGGTGTCTCGACAGGGAAACTCTGGATGAGTACATGGAGATGCTCATGTCGAGGGCCAGGGCTTGGGCGACGAGTCAGCACGGGCCCTGTTTGTCATCGTGATCCAGATGCACGTTCGTTTGAAATGACCTCCCCCCTGTGCTAGCATTGATTTCTTATGGGTGCGACCACCTCGGGTAGGCGGGGCGAAGCCCGCCGGGCCCCTTCTTCCTCTTCTCATATTCAGCGGGAAGTCTTCGGCGTGATCCTGATCGCGCTGAGCTTGCTCATGCTCCTGAGCCTCTTGTCCTTTGTGCCGGGAGAGGCGACGGTGGTGGCCAGTGGAGATCCAGTGGCACACCCACCCCGAAATCTCATTGGGACCTTTGGGGCGCTCTTGGCGGGCGGGTTCTTCTATGGAATCGGTGGCGCAGCCTATCTCTGCCCACTGCTGCTGGGGCGATGGGGTATTCGCTGTTTCTCTCAAGTCCCGATGAGTCTTGAGCTGCGGACCGCCGTCAGTTCCTTGGCCTCCGTCGTGTTTTTTAGCGCCTTTGTGCATCTTGAAGCGAACGGCATTCCCACCATGACCAGTGGGATCATCGCGCAGGGCATGGCCGGTGGGATCGTCGGCCAGACGATTGCGGAAGGGCTCCGGGCTGTCTTTGCGGGAACCGGCGCCCACATCGTGATTATCGCAGGATTCCTGGTATCACTCCTTCTGTCGGCGCCTCTTTCCCTCGGAGAAGCGGTGCGTCGAATCCCACAGTCCTGGGCCTCAGTCCGTGAGGGGGCGGTTGCTTTGATGCCTGAACGTTCCGTCGATACTGAAAAGGCGGTCAGCAATCGGCGGGTACGGAACAGATCTGCACGGTCGGTGACTCTGAGCGATGACGCGGAATCGGTTGCGGGAAGGGATCAAGAACCGGAGGTGATCTCGGCGCTCCCTGCTCCGATCATTCAGCCGTTTCCTGTGAGGAATGTGTCGAGGGACGTCGAGACAACTGATTCAGAGGTGGTCGTGCCGGCGAGGGAGTCGGAAGACTATCGGCTTCCGGACCCGGAGATGTTAAGCGATCCCTCTGGCCCCCTAGATCGAATGTCCGAGGAAGAGTTGAAGGCACAATCCGAGGTCTTGTCTCGTGCGTTGAGGAGCTTTGGGATAGACGGCACTGTGACGGAGGTGAGGCCTGGCCCGGTCGTGACGATGTATGAATTCGAGCCGGCACCGGGAACAAAAGTAGCCCGCATCGTGAATTTGGCGGACGACCTGGCGTTAGCCCTGAAGGCGATCAGTCTCCGAATTGTTGCGCCGTTGCCCGGCAAGTCAGTGGTGGGGATCGAGGTGCCGAATCGCTCGCGAGAAACCGTCTCGCTGCGAGAAGTCATCATGAGCGATGCGTTTCGTCGTGCCCGATCACGATTGACGATGGCCTTGGGAAAGGACATCTTCGGTGCACCGGTGACGGCGGATCTCAAGACGATGCCGCATCTGTTGGTGGCTGGCGCGACAGGGGCCGGGAAGAGCGTCAGCTTGAACACCATGTTGCTCAGCATTCTCTTTTCTGCCAAGCCCAGTGAAGTCAAGCTGCTGCTGATCGACCCGAAGATGTTGGAGTTTCAGTCTTACGATGGCATTCCCCATCTGCTGAGACCGGTCATTACAGATCCCAAATCCGCTGCCAGGGGATTGGGGTGGGTGGTGGCCGAAATGGAACGGCGGTATAAGCTACTGGCGGAAGCCGGAGTCCGGAATATCGAGGCCTATAATCGGAAGGTTGCTGACCTGCATGAGACCTTTGCGGAGCAGGAGCCCTCTCCCGGGGAACAGACGGAACGTCCAATGGCGTATCTCTCCGAGGACGAGCGGCTTTCAGCCGGGGAGACGTCTATTCCAGAAGGAGAGCCGGGGTGTATGAAGCCGAGGCCGACGCCGCCGGAACCTCTCCCCTTTATTGTGGTCATGATCGACGAGTTGGCTGACCTAATGATGGTGGCTCCGAAAGATGTGGAGGATAAGATCGCCCGTCTGGCCCAAATGGCGCGAGCTTCCGGGATTCATCTCGTCCTGGCGACTCAGCGACCATCAGTTGACGTCTTAACCGGCCTGATCAAGGCGAACTTCCCGGCTCGGATCGCGTTTCAGGTATCCTCCAAGACCGATTCACGCACTATTTTGGATGCCAATGGGGCCGAAGCGCTTCTTGGCCGAGGCGACATGCTCTACCTGGCCTCCGGAACCGGTCGACTTGCCCGCCTACACGGCTCGTTTGTTTCGGACGATGATGTCCGTTCGGTCGTTGAGTTCGTGAAGAAACAGGCCTTGCCGGTCTATAATCCTGAACTACAGTCTCTCAAATTGGACGAAGCGGCGGAGGAGGAGTCCAAAGACGAAGTGTATGAGCAGGCGAAGGAACTGGTCCTCTCAAGTGGTCAAGCATCGGCATCATTGATTCAACGGCGACTCCGTGTCGGCTATCCACGGGCGGCGCGCATGATTGAACAGATGGAAGCTGATGGGATCGTTGGAGCGGCGGGACGTGATGGGCGACGGGAAGTGCTTGGCCGACGAGGCCCCGTCGGTGCGGCGGAAGCATGACACATTGGTGGGTAGCAGCAACAGTCTCTGTGGTCTTCGTCCTTCCGGTCTGGGCAGCCGATGGATCAAAGGACGAGAAAGCGGCTCAAGAGGTTCGCGACGTCGTCAAACAATTGCAGATGCGATATGAGAAGACAACCGATCTCCAAGCAGACTTTTCACAAAAGACGAAGATCGAAGGGTTTGAACGTCCGGTGACCTCGTCCGGCAAGGTCTACATCAAAAAACCTGGCCGCTTGAGATGGGACTATCTTGATCCAGCGACCGAGCAGATCTATGTGAATCAGGATGATGTGAAGGTGTATGTGCCCGAACACAAACAGGTATTGGTTGGAAAGCTCACGCACATGGCGGCCTCTAAGGCTCCGTTGGAACTCTTGCAAGGCGCGGCCAAATTGGATGAGTCGTTTGACATCGAGCCGACGAAGGGGAGGGAGCGAGGGGCGACCGGCCTGCCGCTTCTGACCCTGATTCCCAAGGCCAAGGAACATGAATCGGCACAGAATCTCCAAAAGATCGTCGTCGAGGTGTTCCCCAAAACGTATTATATTCGAACCGTCTCGCTCTATGAAGTCAGCGGGAATGTCGCGACCTTTGAGTTTTCGAACTTGAAGCCAAATCTAGGATTAGGTAATGAGGTGTTCGATTTTAAAACACCTGCGGACGCGGAAGTGGTGAAGGCCCCGGTGTTGAACGGCCCGTAGCTGGTACCGTTACTCGCTGTGATGGCACTCAGTAGCGGTGCAAGTGAGTCGGTGTATCAATGACGAGGGCGATGCTCTGGATCAGGGCTCATCATTTGGCTCAATGATCGAGGTGACACATGACAGTGGAAACCGGCAGCCTGGTTGAAGCCATTGATCAAGCGGTGGCGCGGTTGGATTTCGACCGGCTCCACCGGGAGTATTGGGAGCAGAACGAGTTTCTTGTGATCAAGCAGTTTCTGCCTCGTACCTTTGTTGAAGAGGTCTTCGTTCCCCAAGCTCAGGCAGTCAAGACCGAGTTGAACCGTAATTACATTCCCGGCCATAAGAAAGGCGGGAGTGTCAGCTACTACACGGTGCAGGAAAAGGCGCCGCGCTTTCTTGAACTCTACCGAGCTGATTCGTACAGAGCCTTTTTAGATCGCCTCGTGCACGCGAAGCTGATGTTCTGTCCGGACAATGATCCCCACTCCTGTGCCCTCTACTACTATACGGAGCCAGGCGACCATATCGGCTTCCACTATGATACGTCCTATTACAAAGGTGCGCGCTATACCATTCTCATGGGGCTTGTGGATCGATCGACTCAGTGCAAACTTGTCTGTGAGCTGTTCAAAGATCATCCGACGAAACAAGCAGTCCATCTTGAGCTGATCACAGAACCAGGGGATATGGTGATTTTCAACGGGGATAAGCTCTGGCATGCGGTGACTCCGCTTGGTGAGGGAGAAGAGCGGATTGCCCTGACCATGGAATATGTCACCAATCCTGAAATGGGCACCGTCAAGCGCTTGTACTCAAACCTCAAAGACTCCTTCGGGTATTTCGGCTTCGGCACTGTCTTCAAGCGGGCACTAGGTCTCAATCGATCCAAGTGATGCCACATCGCCCATGAGGGGCTCATTCTTCCTGATTCACCGCGCAACTGATATTGATGTCGTCCCGAGAGCCCGATGGACGACGCTGCAGAGATCTCGTTTCACCCAGGGTTTTGTGACGCGAGCGAATGCGGGCAATGGTCCAAGGTCTCGATTCGAGGCGGTTAAGATGATCACGGGAAGTGAGGGATGGGAGACCTGGAGATGTTCCAGAATGGAGCTGCCATCTCCGTCGGGTAGCCCGAGATCGAGCAAAACCACATCGTAGGTATTCTGTGCGATTGCGGCGAAGGCTTGACGACAGGTTGGTACACAATCGACGTGAAGTCCTTCAAATTCGAGCAAGTCTTGAAGGGCCAATGAGATATCTGGGTCATCTTCAACGACTAACGCGGAATGTATGGCTCTGAGTTTCCTTCTTTCATCTGCTGCATGAAACAGCGCCGGCGCGTCGCCACAGGCCGGATATAACCACCTCGTTTCAGAGTCGACGTAACAGGATGCGGGGTGGATTGCTTTCTCCGGTTCCGCTTCTGTGACCGCCAGTGCCATTGTGTGCTCCATTCCGGGGAGTAGGTTTAGGGGTGAATCAGAAACGCCCTGTGTTTCTTGTTCTCCATACTCAGCAATCTCCATTCCTATGGTGACAGAGGCTGCAAGTGATTGATTCTTCGATTGGTTGGCATGGTCTGCCGTCGGAATGTGAAACAGAACTGTATCTGATTGACACAGAGGCTGTCTCATATGAGACAGGGAGAGGTGTCTCAGGGGACTGAGTGTGCTGCTGTGGAGGGGCTATTGATGGAGATGCTTCATAGCGGCCGCACACAGAATGATGAAGAATCCCATCCAGAGGGCCGCCCGTTGAAAGGGAATGGCCTCATAGGACTCTCCCTCTTCTGCTTCATCATCTGACTTGAAAATCACGGTGTAGAGAAACAGCGTCAGGAGGCCCAGCACCAGGAGTAGCTTGATCATGAAGACCATGAGGTACTTGGAGTGGTGCTGCACCCCGTTGCCTGTTTGTGAAATGATGACCTGATTGACGTAGTGGAGGTTCACTCCCCCGGTGAACAGCAGGACAACGAGCAGAATGCCAGCGACTTTCTTGTAGTGCCGATAAAAAATATCCGTAATGGGCTTGATCTGATCCCTCGGTACGGCTTTCTCGAGCCCTGGGGTCACTGCCATCACGAGAAATGCCAGGCCACCGATCCAAATGATCGCGGAGAGTAAATGAAACCAATGATTGATGATTGGAATCAGGATATTAAGATCGGTCGTAATGCTTTCGAGGGTGTCCATAGTGCTGTTATTCGTGAAGCGTGAACTGTAAAGCGCGTCGGTCCACGGTTTCGAGTTTCATGCTGGAGGCTTCAAGCGCTTAGTTTCTGCACGGTTTGAAACGTTCAACATGAACCGTGGAACTCATGATCGAACGGACAAGATACGGCTAGAACTTGAAGACCGGCGCGTCGTTGCCGAACCGCTTTTTTCGCAATTCCTCCATCAATTCGACGGTAATCATTGAGATATTGTTTTCACGGGCGTGCGTTTCCACACCTTTTTTCACCATGGCACGGAGGAAATAGGGGATTCGACTCAACCTGAGTGCGGAGGCTTCATCCCAGTTGATTTCCGATTGTTCCGAGACGTTGAAGGCGACTTTGATTTTTGCGCCGCCTTTTGGTTCGTACAGGCACCACTGGTCCTCATCCAGCCAGTCGCCATGGTCGACGTAGGGGCGAGCACGGCAACCACCACAAATGTCGCTGTATTCACAGTCGCCGCATTTTCCCTTTAGTTGAGGATAGCGGAACGAATTGAAGATGTCCGAGCGTTCCCACAGATCGACAAAACTGTGCTGGCGCAAGTTCCCGGCAGACAGCGGCATGTAGGGACAAGGAGTGAGTTCTCCGTTCGGGGTCACGCGGGCATAGTTTGTACCGGCGAGGCATCCGCCTCCCATGTACCCGGTTGCCTTCGTGATAGGTGAGTTGGGATCTTTCTCGTAGGCCAACCGTTTAAAGTGCGGGGCACAACGGGCACGGATCAGCATACCTTTGTAATTGTCCTGAGAGTCAATGAGATAGCCAAGCACCTCTTCATATTGAGCCGGGGTAATATCGGTAAGCTCCTCACCGCGTCCTGTGCACACCATGAAGAAGACGTTGAGCACACGGGCTCCGAGTTGGTGAGCCCAGGTGATGACTTCCGGCAGTTCCGTGTAATTCATCGGCTGTGCACTGAAATGGACCTGGAACTGCAGGCCGTTTCGCTTGCTTGCCTCAATACCCGCAACCGCGGCTTCCCAGGCGCCTGGAACACCGCGAAAGGCGTTATGCTTGGCGGCGTTCAATGAATCGATACTGATCCCAACGCCCATGACGCCGATCTCTACAAGCGTCCTGGCCATCTGGTCATCGATCAACATACCGTTGGTTCCAAAGACCACCATGAAGCCCAACTTCACGGCGTAGCGCGCAATGTCGAGGATATCTGGGCGGACCAACGGCTCTCCACCGGTAATCACCAAGAGACATCCCTTGTTGACTTGTGCAATCTGATCAATCAGCCGGTAGCATTCTTCGGTGGTGAGTTCGTCATCCCCACCGGCAGCTTTTGTCGTGGCATCGAGATAACAGTGATCGCATTTGAGGTTACAGCGCTTGGTCAGGTTGAGGGCGACGAGGTAGGGCTTGAAGTCGTCGACGGTTCGTCCGTCAAAGGGGCTGTCGCTCGTACTGGGAGTCGGGGAAACGAAGCCGGTGACTTGTTGTTGTAACGAGCCCAGCGTTTCTGAAATGCCGTTAAAAATGGGAAGTGATTTACCCATGACGTGTTGCGCAGGGTGCTGAGACTGAAGGCTCCTTAGAAGAAGGCGCTGAGGGACAGCACCAAAGACTCAGCACGCGAAACTTATGCGCGTCCCTTTCCGGTGAGGTCGGCGATCATGTCTTTGAGGTTGCCGGTCTTCATCGCATCTGCCATGTAGCCCTTCGCTTGCTCGATCCCTTCGTTCGCAACCTCGATCGTAATCACGGTCGCGCCGATTTTCTCGGCATGTTTGAGAATCAGGGCTTTGGTGCAATCGCGCATGAAGCCTTCCGGTGCCCGATCCAATCTGGCCTGTGCCTCGCTCGTCCAGGTATAGGGTGATGCGGCTTCAGCATGACCGTTGGTGCCATTCCCGTTCGTCCCATTCGCATTGGGGGCGGGCAGCATCCCTTCCACTGCCGGGGCGGTACCGGTGCCCTTGTTGGAAAAAATCGGCGTGTAGTCTTCAGATGCCGCTTCTTTGATCATCGGGGCTGCGTATTCGAGGGTAATGGTCGTCATGCCCAATTTCCGCGCGGTCTTTTCAATCCTCGCCTTGGCGCGTCTCCGCTGGAAGCCGGCCGGGACAGCACGGATCGCTTCTTTCGCATCCTTGGTCCATTGCATCGGCACATCGTCGTAGGCGACGTCTGTTTCCAGCTCGCCTTCAGAGGTTGCCGCCACTTCGAAAATCTTCTTGTCAACCTGCTTAAATTTGGTCCCATCGGCACTGCACACGGGGCATTTAACAGGCGTATCACCTTTTCCGATGTACCCGCATCCGTCGCACACGAAATAGGTCTGCGCCATGCGGTCAAGGTAGGCCTGTGTCGATGAACTGATTTCCTTCGGCTTCTCCTCCACGATCTGGGTCATGATGCCGCTCAAGGTCGGACCCATGAGGTCTTTCGTCACGCTTTCGTCGGCCTGCATCCTGTCGCGATCGATCCCTGCAGCATCCAAGCTTCCGCCAAGCGCTCGCATGGCGTCCATGGCGCCTTTGGGGAGAATATGCCCCACCGCAGCATCGACCACGGTATTGCTGATAATCGTATGGCCTTTCTCAATGGCATATCGATGAATGGCGGTTTTCGCCACGCCACGAGCAAAGACAGGAATCTTTTCCATTCGCCGCAACGCTTCTTCCGTCCAGGCGATGGTGTACTCGGCCTGTGTATCGATCGGGGGAACATATTTACGGTTGGAGATGAGGACGTTGCAGGGAGCACTCCGCAACAGATTCTCGGTGTTGCTGCCGACATCCATATCCTCGTCGCTATGGACACCGATCCGTCCGACGATCAACAAGGCCGGGACATCCTTGCGGACATACTGGATGATCTTTTCGAAGGCCTTGCCGTCCAGCAAGGTCGTCTTGATGTCGGTCTGTTCGGCTTGGGCAATTTCACGGGAAATGTCCAGATGCGATTGATAGATCTTGGCTAAGCCGCTATCAATGATCTCTTCGTGCAGCTTTTCCTGCTCTTTGAACCGGAAGACCTTGCCGGCTTCTTCGTTGAGCACACCGGAAATACTGTGAAAGGCGGCATAGTGGAAGTAGGGATCGAAGGCCGAAATCGCTTCGACCGGGACGTTGAGCGCCTTTCCGAGCGCGAGCCCGGTCATCAACCCACCGAACGAATAGGGACTCCCGTCAACGGCCACGACGATCTTGCCGCCTGTGACCGGTTGGGTGTTCTTGATGATCAGCATATCGGAGTTGCGAACACGGCGAACGACACGTTCGGTGTTACTTCCGATCACGCTGTCCTTGACGGCTCCGACGCCCAAGGCGCCCATGATGACGAGATCGTAGCCGTTGGTATTGATGTCCTCGGCCAAGACCTTCCAGTTTCGTCCCTCAAGCGACCGCCGTTCAATCGGCAGATTGGCTTCATTACACTTCTTATCGACGTAATCGAGATACGAGTCGGTGATAATTTGGAGACCGCGCGTGATCAGCGAGTCATGGATTTGACGTTGCCGGTCAAGTTCCGTTTCATCGTGGTACTCTTCCGGCAAACCGGCTTCCATCTGTTTGAAGCGCTTGTCGTGCATCTTCGCGGCATAGACATGGCTCCCCACAATTTTTGAGCCGAAGGTCTTTGCCAGCTGAACACCCATATCCACTGCTGTATTGGAATGGTCGGAATTATCGACCGGAATATAGATCGTCTTATACATTGAGGCGCCTCCTTAAGGCGCAACCGCGCAAGTTATCACGTTATACAGAGGTTCAGGGACGTAATGGCCTGGAAAACCAGATGGTTGAAGCGCTGCCCCAGCCTCTAGAGAAGCGGGATGATAGCATCGGCCTAAACTGGAATGCAAGACGCCGAGTGTCCAATAGTCTCCGGTCATCAGTCATTGGCGGCCAAGACCTCCAGCCTGTTGCTCGACCAGTGGCTCATGGCCAATGACGAAGTTAACTGGCTGAACTTGCTCGGGGTTCTGTCGTCTGCGAAGGGGATGAAACCGGCCGGCGGGAGCGAAGGATTTCTTCGAGGGAGAGGAGGGCATCTCGCCCGGAATTGCCTTCAATCCCCTTGCTCAAGCTCTTATCGGCATACGCATGTGATTGGTCGGTCGTCTGCGAGAGAGAGCCTGTCCATTTGCGTGGATCACGGCTCCCTTGCTTTCGTTCCCAGGCACGAAGGCATGCTTTGGCGATAAATGAATTCAAGGGGGCTGGGTTATAGAGGAGCTTTCGGATACTGGTCGGGGTCAACATCAAAGGATTATAGCCGGCCGACAGATAACCCTCTTCCAATAGTCGCTGTTCAAGATCGGTATTGGGCTGGATGCCCAAGAAAAACATCAAGGGGAAGACTCGTTCTTCGCCTAGAATCGACGCCACCACTTTGTAGGACTCGACGCTTTGAAGCAGGGTTTCTTCCGTCTCTTTGGGGCTGTTCAATGAATAGTTGAGGATCACCTTGCCCTTGAAACCAGCCTCCGCCAGATAGCGACAGCCGTCATAGAGTCGTTCCAGCTTGAACCCCATGTGGAGATTGTTCAAGACCTCTTGCGAGCCGGAGGTGATGGCGACCTCTAGGTCGCCGACTCCTGAACGAACCATCAGTTTGGCGAAGTCGGGCGTGATTAATGAAGTGCGGATATAGCCGGACCACTCGATCTCCAGTTTCTCACTGATGATGCGTTCCATGATCTCCGTACATTGCGGATAGGCTTCCTTGCCCGTAATGAATTGGGCGTCGGTAAACCAAAAGCGACGGGCGCCCCACTGATGATAATGTTGGGAGATGTCTTTCACGACCATCTCCGGCGGCCGGTACCGCACCCGCTTACCTTCAATGTAGGGATAGAGGCAGAAGGCACAATCGTAAGGACAGCCCCGTTTGGACTGAACTCCGATCGATTCACCCCGGTACTCCTGCCATTGCGGAAAGATGGAGGTCAAATAGGGGAGGTCGACGGCCGGTGCATCAAGCAGCGGGGGCGAACCCTGAGAACCTTTTCTGATTCGTCCCCCTTCTTTAACGATATAGCGTTCGTCGTCGATCGAACGACCTTCGAGGAGTTTGAGGATGGCATCCTCGCCCTCGCCTAGTATGCCGATGGTGCCTTCCGGAAGCTTTTCGATGAGTTGATCGGCAAACGCGGTAAACGCCCCTCCGCCGATCATGATCTGGGCCTTGGGAAACTCTTTTCGAATCAGTGTCGGATAGGACAGGATCGTATAGATATGGCTGTAGTACCGGTACAGTTGCTTGATGCCGGCGAATGATGCCACAACACGCTTGATCGGGTTACTGGCGAAATAGAAGTTGAACGCATGTTCCAGCGACGAATCACCTTCATGCGGCGAGAAAATCTGGATATCCCGCCATGAAAAGCAGACCAGGTCCGGTTTGAATTCCGTCGCGGCATCGCGGATGGCCTGACCGCGTTGGCTAACCGGAAACAACGACAGATCGAGGATACGCTGACGAACGTCCGGCTTCCGCCGATGGATGAAGTCGGCCAAGTAGGTAATCCCGATCGGATAGACCTTCTTGCAGGGGAGGAAGATATAGAGAATGGAGTCCACAGCGTCAGACTACTTTGTGGCTATATGAATCGCAACGATACCGCCACTGAGGTTCTTATACGACACCTGACGAAATCCGGCATCGCGTAGGATCTGGCACAATCGCTCTTGATCAGGGAATGTCCGGATCGATGCAGGAAGGTATTCGTAGACGCCGGTGCGGTCACGGGCGACGATCGTACCGATGAAGGGCAAGAGTTTGAAAGAATACCAATCGTAGAGGGTTCTCAACCAGCCGAAGATCGGGCGGGAGAACTCCAGGCACACGAAACGGCCACCGGGCTTCATCACCCGGCGAATTTCCCGTACGGCTTGTGGGAGATCCCCGACGTTTCGCATGCAGAACCCGGTGGTCACCGCGTCGAAGGTATTGTCACCGAATCCTAGATGCTCAGCGCTGGCCTGCAGACAGGTGATTTTCTCACTGAGGCCTTTATTGCCGATTTTCTTAAGGCCTTCGGCGAGCATCGCATGGTTCAGATCTGAAGCGATGACACGGCCTTTCGGTCCCATCCGAGACTCGATCAGGAGTGCAAGGTCGGCTGTGCCGGACCCGACATCAAGGGCGGTCCCTCGGCCAACCGGAGTAATGAAGGAGGCGGTAATCTTCTTCCAATAGTAATGGAGGCCGAAACTCAGGAGGGTGTTATTCAGGTCGTAGGCCCCGGCAATCGAGGTGAACATCCGCTGGACGGCGTCCTCTCTGGCCTGGCCGGACCAGGTTGATACCACCTTTGCCGGAGTTTGCGGATCCTGAGTCATAGAACGAGGCTCGGCTCCCACCATGTCACGGTGGTAGCACCCGGTTTTAAGCTTTGTCAAGGTGAGGGTAGTGGCGCGGTGCCAGGCGGCCGGCTGGCGGTGGGCCTAAGGGGTGCTGGAACGGTCCTGAACCCAGTGGGAATTCTGGCTCGCCTGGGGTGAAGCTCCATGGTCGTCGCCGCGGTGGGAAAGAAGGATGGACAAAGTCTCGTCGAATGATCGGGGGTCCCTAAAATGGCCAACGAACAACGGAACAGCGACGGACCTGTGATCATGCTTGAAATGTTGGCGTAGGCTGTTAATACTGTGTGGGTCTTAATGTTTGCATCGGTTGTGGGAGACTTCCTTGGGCGAAACACGGGTTGATTTACAGCATTTACTCGAAGATCTTCGCGACGCCTATCCAGGCGCGCTGGAAGAAACCATTTTGACTGAAGTGGTGGCCAATTCGCTGGACTCCGGTGCAACTTGTTTGCGGTTCACGACCGACCCCGCATTGTCGACGTTGACCATCGTAGACGACGGATCGGGCATGAGACGAAGAGACTTGGTGCGGTACCACGATTTGGCGGCCAGCACGAAGACTCGGGGGCACGGCATCGGATTTGCCGGGGTCGGGATCAAGCTCGGACTATTGGTCTGTGAGGATGTGGTCACCGAAACGCGTCGCGGCAAAGAACATGTTGCGAGCCGCTGGTACTTGGCGGGGCGCCACAAGGCACCGTGGAAATGGATTCCCCCATCAGGGTTAGTGGCCGATCATGGGACGGCGGTGCAACTGAAGCTGCACAATGCGCTGTCGCCGCTTCTGGATGAGGGCTATCTGGAAACCACGTTGCGGCGGCAGTACCAACCGCTGCTTGAATCGGAATTCGACGAGGTGCTGGCAACACACTATCCGAAAGGTTTCCGGTTCGAGGTCAATGGCCGGGTGCTGGAGCGACAGCCTGTCCAGGCTGTGGAGGTGTCGAGGCTTGCGGTCTGCTTGGCGCGCAAGCGCAAGCCGGCGGCGGTCGGCTATTTGGCGAGAAGTGAATCTCCGTTTCCGGAAGACCAGCGGGGGATGGCCATCAGTACGTTCGGCAAGGTGATTAAGCGCGGATGGGACTGGTTGGGGGTTACACCGGCGGCACCGGATAGAATGGCCGGGATGATCGAGGCTCCGGCGCTGGCTGAGGCTCTGACCCTGAACAAAGGGGACTTTGTCCGTGTCGGGAACAGGGGTGCGCTGTACCTGGGCTATCGCAAGGCCATTCAGGAAGCGGTCTCGCAACAACTCGCCCAATGGGGAGATATTCGCGAACTCGGAGATCGAGCCGGACGGCGAGCGGTGCGGCCGATGGAGCGTGATCTGGAAGCGGTTCTCGTGGATCTGGCTGAAGAATTTCCGCTGCTTGCCTCGCTGGTCGAGCGACGAGCCGGCGGGCAGAAGCGATTACCCATTGGGCAATCCAATTCGACAGAGAACGGGCAAGGCTTTCTCGCAGCGTCGATCGTCAGTGGGACGGAAACGGTTGAGGAAGTCGCGCCCCCTCCGGAGATGGTCCATGATTCTGATGAAATCCCGCAGCCGGTCGACGCGGTACCAGGGGCGGCAATCCATCCGGGGGAATCTTCTGGCGGCGTCGCTGTCGTTCCGGGGCCAAGAGGACGGTCTCGGCCTGGTCATTACGGGCTCAGCATTCGGTTCGAATCGCATGAAGGCGATCCGGACCTCGGCCGCCTTGTCGAATCCACCGTGGTCATCAATGACGCGCATCCTGCCTATCGCCGAGCCGTGGCTTCTCGGTCGGAGGGGTACCACATTGCTCTTGCCGTCGCGTTGGCCCTGGCGCGGTTGGCTGTGCCGCCCGCCGAAGAACACGAGTTCGTCACGGCGTTTCTGGGCTGTTGGGGAGAAGCCCTGGACGGACCGCGCCGCCGATCCCACAAGCGCCGGTGAACCGGTGATCTGATTTCATCGTGTGCTATCGCCGCCTATGGGGAATGTCATCATCAAAGGCATGCGGGACCACAATCTCAAGAATATCGACGTGGAGATTCCGCACGACAAGCTGGTGGTGATTGCCAGTTAGAGGCAGCCATCCTCCGTGACTCGTTCATCTTCTCTCCTCGCCGCGTTACCGGTGGCCCAGCTTCAGCGCAGCGGCGACGATTGGTTTCGCCCAGGTCGGGGTTGATGCAAGGTCCAGCGGGCCGAGGACTTTGCCGAGCCTCATGTGCAGGACCAGCGTCAGTTGAGGTGTTCGTCCAGCAGCCGGATCTGCGTCGACACTATTGTCGTACATGTGCAGCGTCGTCAAGAAAGGGAGCAGCGCGATGAGGTTCAGGCGACTATGTTCGTAGCGCCGACGAATATCCCGCTCCGGAATGGCATGGCCGCCTCGGCTGACCCGTGACCGCACTCGTTCAAGATGTAAGTCCGGACCAGAGAGTCCCACATACCAGATATGTATCTCATGCCCCTGTTTGACAGCGCGGAGGAGTAAGTTGGCAATGGTGCTCCCGCCGAGCGTCGTCTCGAATGTGAAATCTAACCTCTCGGTCAGAGCTCTGGTCAGGAGCCTGACACCTTGGTTCCACGCTGCGCTATTGGCCTCTGCCTGGGACAAGGTCGGATAGATCTTCTGGAGGGAGCGAGCCGCTTCATCCGGATTGAAATACGCTCCGCCGTGGTGGCGGACAGCTGCACCACCAATGCTACTCTTGCCTGCTCCATTCACGCCGGCCAAGACGTGAATGCGGGGTCTTCGAGCTGAGCTCATGCCCGCGAGGTGGACCTGCGCCGGGTTTGTGAGCCTGTCGTGGCACGGCTGGTTCTGGCTGTTTTGACGGCGGCGCGGCCTAATTGTTCCGGTGATGCCGTGAAAGCAGCCTCTACCCCTTTGTGCGAGGAAGGTGTCTGCATGAGACCCAGCAAGGCGTCGAATTCCTCGTTGAGTGCGTCGAGCACAGGGCTGCGTTCCTTGACCAGCGATTCAAACTCGACAAGCGATAGGAGCACGGCTTTTGGAGCGTCGTGACGGGTAATGGCCACTGCGCCGTTCTGTAGGGTTTGCTCCAAGATTGCACCGAACTCGTTTTTGACCCTTGTGGCGGCGACGGCGGAAATGTCAACCAACTGTCCGTGGCTGTTCCGAAAGGTGAGTTTGGGCATGACGACCCTCGTTGGATAGGACGATAATAGCTAGAATGGCTAAATTGTACAGATTGGTTGCTCTCTGGTCAAGATCGACTGTGCGGGATGAAATGCCACGTGTTGTGCAACCGTCTTTATCCACAGGCACCATGTTATAATCCCGCCCCACGAAGGAAGTGCTGTCTATTCAGGGCTGAGGACTAAGAGACAGGCAGGAAGAAGCTCATGGGAAACTCTATCGTCATTAAGGGTGCACGGGAGCACAATCTCAAGAACATCGACGTGGAGATTCCGCGCGACAAGCTGGTGGTGATCACCGGCTTGAGCGGGTCAGGCAAGTCGTCACTGGCGTTCGATACGATTTATGCCGAAGGCCAGCGTCGGTACGTCGAGTCGCTGTCGGCCTATGCGCGGCAGTTCCTCGAGCAGATGGGGAAGCCGGATGTCGATTCGATCGAAGGCCTGTCTCCCGCGATTTCCATCGAACAGAAAAGCACCAGCCATAATCCCCGTTCCACCGTCGGCACGGTTACGGAAATTTACGACTATTTGCGATTGCTCTTTGCCCGTGTCGGGCGGCCTTATTGTTTCCAATGTGGCGAAGAAATTACTGCGCAGACCGTCCAGCAAATGGTCGATGCGATTGCCTCCTTACCGGAAGGGGAGAAGTTCCAGATCCTGGCGCCGATCGTCCGGGGCCGGAAGGGTGAATATCGGAAAGAGCTGCTGGAGATGCGCAAAGCCGGGTATGTGCGAGCCCGGATCGATGAAAAGATTGTGGACCTCGGGGAGGATATCGCGCTCGACAAACAGAAGAAGCACACGATTGAAATCATCGTCGATCGATTGGTGATGAAGGCGGGTGATGCGTTGATGCGCCGGCTTGCGGATTCAGTTGAAACGTCCGTGAGGCTGACCGGGGGGCTGGTCGGTGTGCTGACCGGAGACGGTCAAACCAGGCTCTACAGCGACCGGCTCGCCTGCATCAAATGTGGCGTGAGTTATCCGGAAGTGACACCCCGCGTGTTTTCCTTCAATAGTCCCCATGGCGCCTGTCCGGCCTGCGACGGCATCGGCTATGCCGTTTCCCCGGGCAACGAAGAGGAGGAGGACTTCACACTGCTTGAGCCTTGTGAAACCTGCCAGGGCGCGAGGCTCAGGCCGGAAAGCTTGTCTATCAAGCTCGCCAAGAAATCGATCGCCGAGGTAACTAGGCTCTCCGTTCGTGCGGCGGCTGATTTCTTCCTGTCGCTCAACTTCACCGACCGTGAGCTGGTCATCGCGCATCGAATTCTGAAAGAGATTCGGGAGCGGCTCGGATTTCTGATCAACGTGGGTTTGGACTACTTGACGCTGGATCGTGCGGCGGCAACGTTGTCAGGTGGTGAAGGGCAGCGGATTCGGTTGGCGACGCAGATTGGGTCAGGCCTCGTGGGCGTGTTGTATATCCTTGATGAACCGTCCATCGGCCTTCATCAACGGGACAATCGTCGATTGTTGCAAACGTTGCTGCGGCTTCGCGACCTCGGTAATACTGTGGTCGTAGTTGAGCATGATGCCGAAACGATGATGGCGGCTGATCATGTGCTCGATATGGGGCCCGGTGCCGGTTCGCAGGGTGGATACGTCATTGCGCAGGGGACGCCGCAGCAGATCATGGGCGATCCCAAGTCGCTGACCGGGCAATACCTGCGAGGGACACAGACCGTGTCCGTGCCGCAGCGGCAGCGAAAGCCGAGGGGCACCCTCTCAGTGGTCGGGGCACAGAAGCACAATTTGAAGAATGTGACCGCACGCATTCCGATGGGGCTCTTCACCTGTGTGACAGGAGTCTCTGGATCAGGAAAAAGCACGCTGGTGTTGGAGGTGCTCTTCCATTCGCTGTCGCAACTGCTCTACCACAAGAAGCCGAAGATTGATGGGTGCAAAGAACTCAAGGGGGTCGATGGGCTCGACAAAGTGATCGATATCGATCAATCCCCCATCGGGCGGACGCCCAGGTCGAATCCGGCTACCTACACGGGTTTGTTCGGCTACATTCGCGACCTCTACTCGAACCTTCCGGAATCACGTGTCCGCGGCTATAAACCGGGGCGCTACAGCTTCAACGTCAAAGGGGGGCGGTGCGAAGCCTGTCAGGGTGACGGACTCATCAAGATCGAGATGCACTTCCTGCCGGATGTCTATGTGACCTGCGAGGTTTGTAAGGGCCAACGGTACAACCGTGAGACATTGGAGATTTTGCACAAGGGGAAGAGCATTGCCGACGTGCTCAACATGACGGTGGACGATGCCTTGGAGTTCTTCGAACACATTCCATTGATTAAGGCGAAGCTCCAGACGTTGCACGATGTCGGGCTGCACTATGTGAAGCTGGGTCAGTCCGCCACGACCCTCTCCGGTGGCGAAGCGCAGCGGGTGAAGCTGTCGCGCGAACTCTCGAAACGAGCGACCGGCCGCACGATGTATATCCTCGATGAACCGACGACCGGCCTGCATTTTTCCGATGTGCAACGATTGCTCGATGTGCTGGACCGACTGGTTGAAGCGGGGAATACGGTCCTGGTGATCGAACACAATCTCGATATGATCAAGAATGCTGATTGGATTATCGATCTCGGGCCGGAAGGTGGGGACCGCGGCGGCGAGATCGTGGCGGAAGGCCCGCCGAAAGAAATCGCCAAATCCAAGCGGTCCTATACGGGGCAGGTGTTAAGGGAGGCGGGGGTGTAGGGAGACTGGCTTCGCGCGGTT
>JAOUGT010000010.1 GCA_029865485.1 Nitrospira sp. | reverse complement strand
GGGCCATCGCGAGCCAAGAAGACCATTTCCATTCCCACGGTCGCCGTAGCCGGATAGCTCCCGTGGCCCTGAGGTGGAATAGCAAGGTTGATCCGTCTGGCGCCAACACCAACTTCGATCGCCCCATCTGAGGCCAGGGGCTCCTCCGTGTGATTCTGCGTAGTCACCTGGCTGAAGCTCATGCTGAGCTTTTTTGGAACAGACGTGACCAACTGATCACCAAGAGCCATTGTCCTCTTCTCACTGCAGGGGGTATCGTAGGACACTTCGGCGGCAGTGACGCTGGGCGAGAACCATATGGCCGGGCTCAGAGGAACGACCTGTGGGCTACTTGGTGGCGTGGGGGTCCGGTTGAAGGCAGCACAGCCGACCACGATCAGGACGAAGGCAATGAGGATACAGCACCGGACAAGATCGGGACTCAGCTTCAACAAAAGACTTGGAGGATTTTGAAGATTTTTCACAGAGTGGTTATACAGAATATGTCGTAGCGTCACAACTGGTCAAGGTCCGTTGACAGCCAATTTCCGCTGGGCTAAGGTCGCAGCATGTCCGCTCCAGCAGCTTCTTCATCGGCGGCTTCATCTGTTATTCCTTGGTCTGCCCTCGCTCGGTTGATCCGCTTACCAAACCAGACCGGCACGTACCTATTACTCTTGCCCAGCCTATGGGCACTGGTCCTCGCAGCCGGAGGCATCCCGCCCTTGAAGCTGCTCCTGGTGTTTATCGGCGGCTCATTCTTGATGCGCAGCGCGGGCGTCATCATGAACGACTTAGCCGATCAAGGCTTTGATCGACAAGTCACCCGCACCAAGACTCGTCCACTGGCATCCGGAGCGTTGTCCCGCCGTCAAGCCTATATTCTGCTCGGCCTGTTGTTGGTGGCTGCGGCCGGCCTTCTGCTCACACTCCCCCCACTGGTCGCCTGGCTGTCCCCCATTGCCGTTGGGTTGGCAGCGCTCTATCCCTTCTCCAAACGATGGATCCACATCCCTCAGGCCATGCTCGGCATCGCCTTTGGCTGGGGAACCATCATGGCCTGGGCTGCAGTTCGTGAGCAGATAGACTCCTCCGCATGGCTTCTGTTTGGTGCGACCGTCCTGTGGGCCATCGCCTATGACACAATCTATGCGGTGCAGGACTTAGAAGATGATCGGCGGGTTGGGGTCAAGTCTGCTGCACTGTACCTTGGCGCGTCCCTCCACCGAGGGGTAGGCCTTGCGCTCGCCAGCATGTTGGCACTCTTGGCCATCGCGGGATGGCTCAATCAGCTGCAATGGCCTTACTATTTTCTGCTAGCGGCGGTAGGGGGATTTTTTATGACGCAGGTAAGACACCTGCAACAGCCAGTTACTCCGGCCGAGGCATTCGCCATGTTCCGCAATCATATGTGGGCCGGTATTGCTATCCTCTTGGGACTACTGGCAGGCTTATCGGCCTAATTGAAAAACCATCCTTAGGTGTTGAGAGCCATGGCTAGAGTTCTGCCATGACCCCTTACTCCTGCTGTGAAAGCTCTACCTTGAGTCTCCACAAACGATCAGATTGAAGGCCTACGCTATCGATGTCCGTAACCTACTACGGCTTCTCAGCCGGCTTCACAACTACCGGTTCTTCCTTCGGGGCTCGTAGCGTAGATACATAGATGGTGACCGCCTTCGCATCCGCATCATTGAGGCCAAGGGCCGGCATACGCGTATGTGCATCCATCGCTTGTGGATTCTTCAGCCAGCGATAGATCCAAGTGGCATTCAGCCGAAAGCCAGCCCGATCAAGAGCAGGACCAATTTTCCCGCCTTCGCCTGCAAGATTGTGGCAGCCGTTACACCCATACTTGTTTTCGTACAGTTGTTTCCCATGTGCGACCAATTTTGCCATGTCCGCCGGCTTGACCGTCATATCAGGCCTTGGAATACTCAGACCTTTGCCCGGTCTGGTCGAGAAGTTATTCAGTGCAACCTGGGCGGCATCCATCTCTTTCTTGGCCTGCGACATCGCGGCCAGTTCCGCCGCATAGGCAGACTCATCCACGTCCACATCCTTCTTCAGTTGTTCACTCTTCCGTTCAGCTTCATCACTGGCCTTTTTCTCTGCCGCTTCATAGGCCTGCTTCGCTTGTTCGAACTTGGTCTGGGCGTTCTTCAGTCCTTCTTCCAACGAGGTCTTGCGGGCCTCGACATTGAACTCCATCTTCATCCCGTGCAGCGTACGGACATGCCCGACGATCGCCCACACTTCATCTTCAGACAGCGTATACTTGAACGTGGGCATGGTGGGAACGGCAAAGTCGTCGTCACCGATGGTATCGCCACCTTCTTCGGTCGTGTCCAACATGTCACGTGAGATTGTCGCAAAGAGTTCCTCATCCTTAAACGTCCCCATCTCGGACTTGTTCGACAGATCCTTTGGTTTTGGATCAGGCATGGACGCCCAATTGAACCCTTCGTTCTGCTTGCCGCTTTCACCGTGACAATCGCTGCAATAGTGGGTATAGAGCTCGTGGCCCCGCTTTTCCTTTTCGTTGGCGCAGCCCCCGGCGATCAACACCGCGCCTCCGATCATTCCCACCGCTAATCCAATGACACCCAGCCGTGCCGCCTTCATGCTGACTGCCCTTTCTTGAGTTTTCGAATCAGGACAAACTGAAACCCCAAGGCCAATGCCGCAGCAATCGCTGCATACATATAGCCGGAATAATCCGGCGGGGCATCGGCTCTGAAATACCACCAGGACGAAACGGCCTTTTGTGATCCCTTTTCAACCAGGTCTCCCGCGCCATCTTTTCGACCATCCCAGACCGCAAAGGCGATACTGATGAATTGCCCAGGTGTGATTTGTACATCCTCTTCCGCATGCCCGGTCGACAAATCCCGTGAAAACACGACTTTCCACGTTCCGTTCGAATAGGCACCCTTCGCTTTCACATCCTGATGCTCTTGCGCCTTCAAGGTCCCGAATCCCTTCGCATTCATATCAACGGCCTTGCCCGACTTGTTTTTCCAGAACCAGATATTGACCGGTCCGCCTTCAACCTGCAGCATCGGCTGGCCATGGGCAAAGTGCGCCTTCTTATCACCCACCATAAACTCAAGCGCGGCGGCATCGTCCGGATCCTGAGTAGGATCGGTATATTCAACCAGGACGGCCATTTGCTTTCCGTCATGGAGGGCTCGCACAATCACATCCTTCACCGTCACTTCCTGAATACGGTTCTGCCAATGGACTTGAGGTGACATTGGAAACGTCGCCGGCGGCGCACTGCTCCAGGCCGCCGCGTTCGGATCATCCACGGGGACCCCCCCGGTCATCAGCGTGGCTCTCACTGAGACACTCTCCTGGGCAAAGCTGAGGGTTCCCCCTCCAAGCATCATTGCCGTGAGCACGCCGACCCCACCACGCAGAACCTGCCGTATAATCTGATTCGCCGGTTTCATGCTGCCCTCATTCTCCCTACACACCTAAGTCCATCCACATTCTGTTTGCCCCTATTCCCAGGTTCGCGGGGACTGATGGGCTCCGTCGTATTCGCCCATGATAATTTTCCAAATCCATTCGTCAGGTAACTCAACTTCCCATCGAGGCATCGCAGACTTCCATGGTGCTCCTTCAATGGGAAGGCCAACCCCACCTTTTTTAATCCGCCAGAACAGATAGCTCTCCTGCAACATGGCGATCGTCGTGGGGTCAGCAAAATTGGCAGGCGATGGAATATAGCCACGAGCAGCCGGTCCCTTTCCATCGAAGTTTCCGCCATGACAAGGCGAGCAATAGGCGGCATAAAAGCCTTTCCCCTGCATAATGTTCTCAGGGGTTTTCGGAACAGGATTTGAGAGACCAGTGTATTCCCCAGGCGGTGCCGGATGAATCGTTCGGCTTTCTGTCGGTGGAAGGTCGCTCACTGCCGTACTCCCATAGGTTTGCCACCCCACCAGCAACGGAAAGAGGATGAGGACGCCGTAACGAAGTGCTTGGAGCCCCCCGATGTTCTCGCCGGTCAGAAACCGTTGGATTGGTCCCCAGAAGGCATCCTTCGATTCTCCACTCAACGTTTCAAATATCACGATCCCAGAGGCGGTGAGGAGGAGATAGAGAAATATCAAGCTAGAAGGCAATGGGGCTGAGCCTGGGATATTGGGCAATACAAATTTCAGAAAGGCATACATGCCTACCATGAGAATAATCGGCTTCCCTAATGCCCCCATACAGTCCTCCTAATTCGTGTGTGCGTCGGCGACGAGTGCTGCTTGCGCTGCCTTCACGGGAGCGGCCGGCGCTTTACCCGGTATTTCAAGTTCTGTGACTGCGACAGAAATAGGTTCGCCGCTCATCTGTTGCAGAAAGGCGATGACCGCCAAAATCTCGTTCTTCGACAGCCCGATTGGATCCTTATTGATGGCAGGCATGGTTGCCGGATATTCCTTCGGCACGCCGCCATGGCGGTAGTCTTGATACACGAATGCCTGAGGATCGGTCAGGCTTTCATAGAGAAAATCCTTGCTTAACTTGGCACCAATTCCCTTCAAATCCGGGCATCGGGCGGATTCGCTTGGCCCGATGGAATGGCACAGAGCACACTGCCCTTTGCTGAAGAAGACCGTCTGTCCGATGGCCGCGATATCAGTCGGAGTTTTGATGCTGCTGATATCGATCTTCTCTTCCGCCGGTGGCAGAGAGGCCAGCTGAGGAACCGCCAGGGACATCAACGAAAACAGCCCCAGAACGATGAAGACAAATCCGGTCACCCGAACAAAGACGGCCTTGATGAAGAGGAGGATCAGAATTCCGACCCCCACAATCGACAGTGCGATCAGCTGTAGTTGCGCAACTTCACTCATATGCCCTCTAATTTATAGTACTGAGTGGCCAGGGTTGAATGTTTTGCTTCTCACTCAACCATGACAATTGAGAACTCAAAACTCGCTTGCCTCTACCCCTGTTGACGCTCCTCCGGCGCACCACCAGCCATGGCGGGAATGCCGTGCGGCAGCTCGCCTTTTCCCGTTCCTGCAGCAGTTTTGTATTTATCACCCATCGTCGCAACCCAGAAGATAAAGGCCACGAGGATGCAGAAGAAAAACGTGCAGAATGCCATAATCAACGAGGCGCTGCCGAGTGCCGGTGAATAGGCATAGGGGGACGTATCACGCATCACTCCATACACATGCCAATGGACCCGGGAAGAAGAGCGGGCATAGCCCATCAGCGTCATTAACAAAATAACCATGACGGCGTTGAGCACGAGCGCATAGCCGGCGCGAGGAGGCATGCTGCCCCAGACCATTTCCGTCGTCGTCTTGGCACTCTTGAGTAATAATGCCGTCAATGGGGTGATGGTCAAAATAACAAACCCGACTATCGCCACCTGGGACGTCGAGAAATAATTGATGCGAACGATCGCCGGGACAAAATAGCCCCATATACCGAGGACGATCACAGCGAGGCTGGCCACGACCAGAACGGCGCCCATCACGGCCTTACCCAGCTTCGCCCATCCTGCCGTATCTTGTTTTCCTGCCCGCCAATACATCACAAAACTCATAAATGTAATGAGGATCATGAGGTTGGATACCGTCATCTTGGCCGACATGACGCCAAGTACTCCGAGCAGAGGATGGTGCGCACCACCCATTTTTTGGGCCTCTTCGATACTCGCGACAAGTGAGTGCGGCGTCATCCACACGGCAAGACAGAGCAGGAGACTGACGAGCATCATTAACATTGCCCGTCGATACTTCGCCTCCGACCCTGGAATACGGTGGGTAATTCCGAGCCAGAAGTAATAGTTCGACCCAAGAAATAAGACCCCGATCAGCATGGCCTGGATGATGAAGAGCCACGACAAGAACCCACCCATCAGGGTAATCCCCATCTGCTGGTTGTACTGATAGATTTCCCGCATGAGCCAGTAGCCGGCGAACGGCAGAGCCAGGAGCCCAAACACCCCAATAAAGTTGCCGACATAGCCCATCCAATCGTAATGCTCCCGATCTTCGGTACTCTTCACCGATAAATACCTGACGCCAGCGTACGCTCCACAGATATAGCCGCCAAGTACGACGTTGGCGATCAAACGGTGAATATTGATCGGCCACCATGTTGGATTCCACGTTGCGGCCCAGGCCCGCTCAAACGCCGTTCCTTCCGAGAGCACAACCGGGCTCGACTGGAACGTCGCCCAGGCATTCGGCACGATCATGATAAACAAGGCAAAGAAGTTCAGCAGGAAGCCGAGGAATACATGCAGCGTCTTCTTGTTACCGTGTTGCATCGCGTCCCAGCCATACCAATACAGATAGAGCGTCGCGGTTTCGAGGAGGAAGAGTAGACAGTACAGAAGGAACGACGGAAAAAAGACGTCCGTCAGATAATTCATCAGCTTGGGATAGAATGCGACCAGGAGGAAGAGCAGAATCCCACCGAACAACGCAGTCGTGGCGTAGGCCGATGTCAGGAGCTTTGTGAACTCCTTGGCCAGCTTGTCGTACCGCTTTTCGCCTCCTCGCCATGCGATGACTTCGCACAACCATGCAAAAATTGGGACGCCCAGAACAAAACCGGCGAGGAGGAGATGGAGCTGAGCCACGATCCACACAAGATTCCGACTGCCGATGTAAGGGATGTCCCGATACTCGGTCGGCCCCGCACTGGCGCCTTCAGCCGCAATGCCAATGGAAGGAAGGAGGAACCAACCCACCGTCAACAAGAGACCGACAAGCCATCGCCCTTGACCACGAATGGCCCGGAGAGCCCGTTGAATCGTTCCGACCTCCTGTATGGCACTCACCACATCACCTCGCAAGTTACGGTTTCGAATTGTCAGAGGGGGCTGCCCCTGCCGGCTTCCCCTTGCCCTTCTCTTTTTGACCTTTGGTTTCAGGTTTCTGCTTTTCCATGGCTTCAATTTGTGCAGCCATCGCAGCAAGCCGTTGGGTGTTCTTATTCAGCGCGTCACCCGGTTTGTAAATAGGCTCAGCATGAACTTCAGGTTTCGTACAACATTCATGGGGATGAGGAGTTGTCACGGGAAGGATAGTCCAAAACACGAGCGAGAATACCACCCCGGCTCCGGCCAGCGAGGCCAATAGCAATCCTTGGTCGTTCGGCACACGCATCAGATCCCATCGGGTCACGAGCCCCTGATAGTTTTCAGGAGCCGGACGGCAATCCTCCGCAATACGCCGAATGGCTTGTCCAAGGACCGACACACCCACCACTGACAGGATAAAGAGCACAGCCGAAGAAATCGATCCCCATACGGTCAGCTCAAGGCCAATGCGCTCCGCAACTGGCAATCCCGTATCATAGATGTGCCGTAAAACTTCCATATCCGCGATTGAATGCGAGGCACTAATGGCCGTGTCCGTTACCCGACTGACGATGCCCCAGAGCAACGGCATGATCAATGTGCCAATAAGGGCAGTCCTCCACCAGATGGAAAATCCCAGCCCGTCGTGAGGCGGCTCTTTCTTAAGGCGCTCCAGAAAGAAGGTTCGACCGACGAGACCGAGCGCCCAGATATCAATAGGAATTGAGGCCCCAAAGATAAGCGGAAGGCCTATCCCCTCGCCAAAATGAGTGTCATAGATCGCCATAATCGCCGGGGCTGAAAAAACAGTCACCGGGCTGGCGAGCAACATGAGAAATGCCAACCCAAATCTTCCCTCGAAATGGACGAGCCCCATGGTCATCGCCATCACGGCAAACACGGCCTTGATAGGTATACCGGTCCAGCAGGCCGACCAGAGGATGCCAAATCCGATCTTCGTTGGGGATATTGAATCGCGTTCTTCAGCCATATGTTCAGTTCGCTTGAATGGTCGTTAGTCCAGGAACTCTCTATTAATGACGGCCGCCACCGTGAATAGGGCAATGACGACCATGATCACAATCCAGGTAATCAGTGCGATCGGCCGCTTGAAAATATTCCGCTCAGGATCCTTGTCGAAAAACGGAAGTGCAACCATCAAGCCCATAAAGATGACCGGTAACGCCACAGCACCCATGAATTGGCCAAACTGACCGGCGAAGAGCTTCAGCCGCAACAGCTGGAAATAGAATAGAAAGTACCATTCCGGCTCCGGGTGGTACTCTCCAGGATCCGGGGTGGCCTTATCTAGCAACACAACCGGTTCCCAGAGGGCCAAGGCACAAAGACCGACGAAGACGAAAGCCATCCCGACGATATCCTTCCAAATTTGACGAGGGAAGAAATAGTCGGTTTTCGCCTTGATCTCCTCCGTAGTGCCTTTAAATGGCCCAGCAGGTGCAGCCACACGGAACAAGAAGATGTGCAACCCGGCCAAGGCCATCAACGCCGCAGGGAGGATCATTACGTGCAGAACAAAGAAGCGGCTCAAGGTCATCTGCCCAGGACTGGCTCCACCCTTCAAGAACCTCGCGATAAAATCCCCGATGATCGGTGTTTTATCTAAAATTTCAACACCCACGAGCGTCGCCCAGAATGCGCGTTGATCCCAGGGAAGGAGGTAGCCGGTAAAGCCGAATGTAATAACGATCCCAAATAGAGCCAGACCGACCAACCAGAGAAGCTCTCGAGGTTTCTTGTACGCGCCCCAGAGAAAGACCTGGGACATATGCGCGAACACACAGACCACCATCGCGCTTGAACCCCAGAAATGATAGCTCAGTAAAAACCAGCCGTAATCGACCTCATGAATAATGTACTGGGTACTATCGTAGGCATGGTCCGCGGTCGGGACGTAGTAAAACATGAGCATGGTGCCTGTGACCGCTTGCATCGCAAAGATAAACAACAAGATAGAACCGAACACGTAGGCCCAGCGAGAGCCGCCAGGAATCGGCTCATTGAGCATCTTGGCCTGCATTTCCTTGAGCCCAAGCCGCTCATCGAAAAAGGCCAGGACCTTTTCACTGGTGCTGGGTTGATGGTCTGGGATCACTGCGGGAGATGAATGTTTCATATCCATGATGCTACGCGCTCACACAATCCGAACTTGAGACTTAGTCCCGGCCTTAAATTCCATATCAATAATCTCAACCTCCCCGGAAGGAGAAATCTTCAGCGGCAAAGCATCCAACCCGCGAGGAGCCGGTCCATCAAGGACTTTCCCTCCTGCATCATAGATACTTAGGTGGCACGGGCAAAGAAACACTTGCCCAAGGGTTTTATGCTGGCGCCACTTGAAGCCACATCCAAGATGGGGGCATTTCCCGGAAAATGCGATATAGGGAACATCTTTCTTATTCGTCCAGATGACCTTTCCCTTCGCATCATGAAATTCGACGTCTTTTCCCTGGTAGACCTTCTCCAGCAGCTCGGGAGTCGTTCGGAGGATCCAAACATTCTTTTCAACTTCATACTCGGGCATGTACACTTCTTTGACTTGCTTCTTGTACTTAAACTGAGTCCCGACATCCTCCTGCTTAATCTTGCTCACGTTCCCAACCTTCAGCCATGCATTGTCGAACTCAGCATACATGGGCTTCATCAGAAACCGGAGGATGGGATAGGCGAGAGGAAGGCCGATCAAGAACCCAATGACATGGGTAAAGTTCATGAAAAACGTACGCCGTTTGACGCTCTTCTCCAGATCAGGTACAGGGACCAGAATCTCGCCTGGCGTCACATGGATATTATCCTCGAGGTGCGAGATCTCTACTTCGTGCGTCGTGACATAGTCTTCACGTTTAAAGGGAGGCAACGCCAGGATTTCCGTAGAAGGCGCGCGCAACTGCACCGCGTCTTCCGTAACATCCTGAACCTGAGTCATCGTGACCTGTCGCTCCCCACTGCCATTCATGGAGACGACGATGTGGCTGATTTCATGGGAAAGGGGATCGAGCACCACTCGGGTGACTTCCCCGATATCGTGATCCGTACAGCGGACCTTAGATTTCAATTTTGGTTGCAGCATTACTTTTTCTTGATTGGCTTGGGAGTATTGACTGCGACGTTCTTGAAAGAACCTAACCAGGTGGCAAGCGCCAGCATTTCTTTGGGATCCATGAGATCTTTAAACTTATCGGGCATAATGCCCTTTTGCCATTCTTTGTCATAGCCCTCGGCCATAAAGCTCTTCGGGTCGGCAATTTTTTGCTGAATCTCCTCGACCGTCAACAGAGTCCCGATGTTATCCAACTCAGGGCCCCGCTTCTTGCCGCCCTCTCCTCTCAGCTTGTGGCAGTTATAGCATTCCTGCAATTGCCACTGTTCTTCACCAACTTTCATGATGTCACCGGCACCCCCCCCGCCCGAAGCAGCAGGTTTTTCTGTAGCCGACGGTGCCTGCGTCATCGCTACCGCCTGTCCTCCACCGATCCCCTTGAGGCGATCTTCCAATGCCTTCACTTGCTGATCGAGAGCCTTGGCGCGGGCAATCAGCTCTTCCGTTTTCCCCTGCGCCGACTGTTTTCGCTCCTTATCCAGAAGCTTGCCAATCTTAGCCTTTTCATCTTCAGGGTCGAACTGTGGCAGGAACGACGCACCGGCAACGCACACCGAGATGAGAAATACCCAGAACACTGTGACAGCGAAGAATGACATCCCCCCGTTCATCACGTTCAGGGTCTTTGCATCAAGGAGGGCAAAAACCACTGCGCCGACCAGCGCGATGATAAAGAAGAGGAGCTGGAAGCTAACCGGCACCTCTTGTGAATTTGCGATGGCAGCCAGTCCACCACCGACCACTAATCCAACCGCTAGTTTTTTGAATAAATTCCACATGTGATTTCTCGCTGCCTCAGTAGACACTCCACAAAGTGATTACTTGACTGGAACGGGAACGGGATTCCCCTCAGGTTCCTTGGCCTGCACCACAGACGGCCGAATGGCGATCAGTGCTGCAACTGTCACCACAGCGATAAAAAATACCGTGATCGCGGTAATCCATCCGGCGGAATACGACAGCGTGGGAGTAAACGATTCCGCGCTGAGATCCGACACCAGACTGTAGGTATGAAAATACTTCTTCAAGAGTGAGCGAACCGCCCCCATTAATCCCATGATCCACGTGGACGTAAACGCCAGGAAGATCAGCACGAATTGAGCAGCGAAATCGATCTTCCCCCAGAGAATGGTTCCCTGCTTGATCGCCCGGTTGTACAGAACGAAGTTGACGATCGTCACAAATACCAAGGTAAAGATGGCCGAGAGTTTCGCCGGCATTGACGACAAATAGTCCCATCCTTCCGGCAATTTCATCTCATCGGGCATGTCGGTCCCAGTGGCGACAAACCCGGCAGGGGTGAGCCAGACCGCATCACTGATCAACATGATGATAAACCCGATCTTGATGACGGTCCGCGCGGAAACCGTCACCGGAACAAAGCGTCCAAGGAGGAATGGTGACATTGTCAAAGGCAGGAGGAAGGCCAGCGACATAGGATCCGGAATCCACCAGCTATTCATCACCCACATGGTCACCGGAAGCAAGATGACGACGACAATAGGGGCAAGGACACTGATCCGAACATTGTCGGCCCCTTCTATACGCTTGACACTCAGCCAACTGTAGTAGTTGATGCCAAGAAACAACAGCCCGATCATGATCCCTTGCATCTCAAAAAACATCGAGAGCTGATCGGCCATCATATAGGGGCAGAACGAGAAGTCGTAATCACACATCTCATAGGCCAACAACAGTCCAGTGAAGGGCTGCAACAGCGAGCCCCCGACTGCAATCCAAATCGCGACGAACCCCATCCAATCGTAATAGGCCCGCTCTTCCTTCGTCTTGGCGGCCATGTACATGTAGGCGGCAATCATACCGGCAATGAATCCACCAAATGCCACATTCCCGTCGATTCGATGCAGGCTGAGCGGGAACCAACTTTGGTTCGCAATTTTATCCCATAAGGTCGCCGCAGCCAGAAAGTCTTGCGGGGAAACACCCTCAGCCTTGGGAGGCGTATTCATGAACGATGTGGGGCCGTTGATCACAAATAGGATCAACAAACACACCAGGTTCAGCAGAACACCCAGCGCAATATGGCGCCCCTTCTTCTCACCTTTCCAAATATCCCACGTATAGAGATAGGCATACATGAGAATCGTCTCGGCGATGAACAAGGCGGGATAGATAATCGCAAACACAACATAGAATTGATTAATAAAAGACGTGGTGAACTGCGGGTAGGCGGCAAGGAGCACAAAAATAAACAAGCCACCGGTCACCGCCGTCATACTGAAAAGAATGACCGTCACCTTAGTCACTTCTTTTGCCATGCGATCATAACGAGGATCTTGCTTCCGATAGCCTAGCCATTCCGAGATCACCACGAAGATAGGCGCCCCAAGAATGAAGGCCGCAAACAAGATATGCAGCTGCGCGACGATCCACACAGCCGTCCGATTTCCGGCGTACGGGAAGTCGACAGGAGAAGTCCCAGCCTCCTGCGCGAATACGTCAGAAATACCCAGGCCGCACAACAACGCCAGCAGAGCGAGAGCCAGGAGACTGCTCGAATGTGTTTTCACGGTGCCTCGATGCCCCCTATCCTTATGTATATAGAAGAATCCCACACTAAGGAGCCTATGACTCACGACCGCCTCTGCCATTTGCAAGCTGTCACATTCCTACAACGCCAGAGACCCACCAGACCAGCACTCACACCTGACAAACTGGACGGCATAAAACCTGCGAGAGCTGGATCACATAGCCCCCCCCAAATCGTTAAAAACCCGGCGAGAGTATCTCAGATCCATCGACAATGAACGAGTAAGTGAATCCCTGAATACCTCGCAAAATAGCCCTGAGACCTCTGGCCCATTCGAACTGCAACGAGAAAATCAATCGTACTCACATTCCGAACATACTAAAACGCGTACCAACTACGACATTTCCTATCGGTCGAACATCACTTACCACCCGCCTCAACCCATTGATTCTTTTCCACGCTCCAGCTTTTTCCAGCCAGACCAAAATTGCGCTCATACAGCACAAGCTTCCAGCGGTCATCATCCGAGAGCTTACTCTTCCACCCCTTCATCTTGGTATTCGGCACCCCCTCGGAGATACGCCAAAACCACACCGCGTCGGAATAGAGTTTCATTCGCTCGGGGTTTCGAAAATCTGTCGCCCCCGCCTTGACCGGCTTCCCATCTTTTCCATGACAGCTGGCGCAATTGACGTCTGGATTTGTTTCGCCAACGAAAAGCTTGCGCCCTTCTTCCAGTTTCTGCGCATCTCCCCACCAACCCGAGGGCATGTGCTTATCGGCATATTCAACGGGAGCCGGGGGTGGAGGCACGATCGGCCCATCACCCTCCTCTCCACCGCTACAAGCGACCAGCAATCCCAAACTCAGAACAACCGGGAGATAGGAAAATCTGAACTTCATAACCAGAATGAGAACTCCATCAGAAAGGAACGGCAGCAGATCTACGACAACGACTACCCATTTTTCCTGCCCTGCGACTTCCCCTTACCTTTTGTCTTCCCACCAGGAGAACGGAGGAGCCGAACGCCGACTGCTCCACCAACCGCTAGGACCGCTGCACCACTTCCCCACCAAATCCAAGATGATGAATTCCCTGCACTACATCCGACCCCAAAATCAACTCGGACCTTCCGATCGCTCTCGAGATCTTTGGGATCAAATTCAACTTTCAAATTCTTCTGCTCTCCCCGCGCTTCAATCAGCAACGGATCCCCAAGATTGTCGTTATGAAGATGGAACATAGCCTTGTAATAGCCATCCCCATCGGTCTTGACGACCTGACCATAGGAAATCCTGGTGTCCTTCACAAGCACGTCGGCACTCGAAACACCGACTCCACCCTCCCCACAAACATAGCCTTCGACCATGAAGCGATGATCCGCCTCGTGCGTCGCTGGAGATGTCGAAGGAAAACTTACGCTCATGAGGATGCAACCCGCAACTACGAGTACCCGCAGCAGCGTTTTTTTGCTAAACTTTACTCTCAACTGCAGACTCGTCGCCCCATGTAAAATTCAGACCGCCGGAGCCCGAGCACGCCGCATCGGGGCACGGGTTTCTAGCACAGCAACTAGTCTTTGTCAATGAAGAGGCAGGCCCTCTGACCCTGGCAGAGATGGCGAGGGCCATCATTCATTAGGATCTAGAATACCCGCATAGAAGATAATGTTTGGAATAATGAGGGAACCCGTCGGCACCGAACGGCGAAGCCCCCGACGCTTCACACGGCGCGCCAGGAGCCCGGGCAGCTCCGCCAGGTTTCTCGGTTCAAGAGAGGTTCTACGCTCTCGATGCACCCCACAAGCCTGGGATGGCGCGTAGAAGAAATGGGAAGATGAAATATATTGCTACGGGAACAAGCCGGGCAGCTCAGCATAGGCCCCACTCACGGTCTCCGTCGGTGGGACAAGTCTTCACCTTGCAAGAATCGCTAGAGGTAGCCCCGCGTGCGTGCGTCCGCTTCCAGCCTCGCAGCTTCGGCTTGACGCTCGGATTCCTTTTTGGACACCCACGTCTCCCAGGATTTTCCGTTGGCCGTGTCTTCCCCGGTGAATGCAATCGTGGCAATTTCGAGATAGAGAATCCGTCGAGGGGCCGGCTGGTCGGCTGGAAAGAGTTCAAGATAGGAATCACTGGCTGCAACATGTCGGTTGTAGATATAACCAGCAACAGATTCGCCTGAGCGCAGCACGACCGTGACATCCCCGCGATAGTCGAACGCAAGCTCCACAGCCTCCGCCGTTTCAGCAGCGGAATGTGGAGCGAATACACGTCCTTCCAGAGAACCGCTCCCCACGGCAATGTGATTCTTGATGTCGGTCATAGGCTGATATACTTCCCACTGACTGCCCTCACCATGCATTCACTCGTGAGGGACACGTGAGGACGTTCACCGTGAGGTGGGCAAGAGGATCAATTTGGCAGTCCGTGTGAATCCCGACATGGTGCTAAAGGTATCTTCAACAGCCGAGGCTTCATATCCGCAATGCACCATGCAATCGGCACATTTTTCATTGCGACCGGTTCCATACTGTTCCCAGGCTGTTGATTTCATCAACTCGCTGAAGGTCTTGGCATACCCCTCTTGCAACAAATAGCAAGGCTTCTGCCATCCAAACACGTTATAGGTCGGATTGCCCCAGGGTGTACACTCATACTCTCGCTGCCCCATTAGGAAATCCAAAAATAGTGGGGACTGATTGAACCGCCACCCGGACTTCGGGCGTGCCAGGATCCTCGCGAATAATTCCATGGTTCGCGTCCGTTTCAGAAAGTGCTGTTGATCCGGGGCTTTTTGATAACTGTAGCCCGGCGAGATTGTCATCCCCTCGACCCCCAACGCCATCATTTCATCAAAGAAGGTTCTCACTCGGTCCGGATTGGCATCGTCAAAGAGCGTCGTGTTGGTCGTCACCCGATGGCCGCGTTTCACCGCCGCCTTGATGGCTTTCACCGCTACCTCATAGACACCATCGCGGCAGACCGCCAGGTCATGCTCATCTTTGAGCCCATCCATATGGATGCTGAACGTAAGATACTTGGACGGCGTGAATTCATCCAACTTTCTCTCAAGCAGAATGGCATTGGTACAGAGATAGATATACTTTTTCCGATCAACTAACCCCTGGACGATCTGTCTGATCTCAGGATGAATGAGCGGCTCTCCCCCGGGGATGCTCACCATAGGGGCGCCACACTCCTCCGCCGCAGCCCAACATTGTTCAGGTGTCAATCGTTTATCGAGCACATGGTCTGGATATTGAATCTTCCCGCAACCGGCACAGGCAAGGTTGCAGCGAAAGAGCGGTTCAAGCATGAGAACCAACGGATATCGCTTCACTCCCCTGAACTTCTGGGAGAGCACATACTTCGCCACTGTATATTGCTGGGAAATCGGAACAGCCATTCCGCTCTCCTTACCTCGGACAAACCGCTATGTTCTTAATCAGCCCTGTATATATGAACAGCTACAACTTGCAGCTGCACCTGGAGGCACAAGAATGTCCGGGATTGTAACATCTCACCTAGAGGTCGTCAATTTCCTTATTGATCAGAAGGCAACTCGAGAAGAACTGATCAGCGTCATGTCCGCGGGCATGGGTCTGGTTCCCATCGACTACTGAACCTCCTGGCCGTAGTGTTCCCGTATTCCCTCGGACAAGCACAACATGACCACCGCAATGGACGAGACAGCCCCTCGTTCTTGTGTACTGCAGAAAAGTGATCGTGCTTTAGACAGACCCACCCCGCCACCTCAAATACTGAATAGACCGGATGACGACGACTGAGGCCCCAACGATTACGCCAGCCAGTGATATCGAGAGAAGCGATATTAATACGGGGTGGCAACACTTCCTGCCGAAAGATCAAGAACGACACAAGGCGCGGATCATCCAAAGAAATGAGTATGCAGGATGTGTATCAGACGGCGATCAAAGAGAGGCGCGACGATCGACAAGTTTCCATCACACGCGGGTGAGGTTTGGAGGCGCCGAGCGGGTTCGAACCGCTGCATCGCAGTTTTGCAGACTGCTCCCTTACCACTTGGGTACGGCGCCTCGGGAGCGGCATTATAATCGCTTCGTTTTCCAGAACTCAAGACAAGAACCGCACAAGCACGTTAGATCTCATTTGCAATTCGAGGAGAGGAAGGAAGGATAGGTTCTGACCGGAGCTTAGAGAAAAACACTCGATCCTTCGTACTGAGCAGCAAACCATACAAGATGAGCATTGCAAATCCAAGATGATGATAACTTTTCAAGGCTTCCCATCTGACTCTCCCCACGACTTCATAATTCAGGACCATCGCCAGGACCACATACACCGCCAGCATCGTGTACCCTGTTCGGCTCAACGCTCCGCTCATCTTTGTTGCGGCAGCGACGACGATACAGGCCGCCGGTATCATCCAGACAAGATGCTGGTCCCACGTGATGGGTGAAAGAAACAGTGCCAAGAGGAGGACTCCCGCGCACTCTCGCCCCCATTCTGAATCTCCAGGCCCTTGAAATGTTCGCCGACTCGACCAGGCGAATAGTCCGACGATACCGATTGTAGCCACTCCAACAATGGCGTTCGCCAGCGGGGCAGGAAAATCCAACACCGGCTTGTAACTCTCATCGACTTGCCGCAATCGATGCGTTGGGGGATACGTCACAAGGTACCGCAGCATGGTATGGCGGAGCGAAAGGTTGGCCTTCTGCAGCTCATTTTCCTGTCGCCCCTCCACTTGTCGATCGAGCACCGATAACACCGCATTCCTCGTCCATTCCATGTGATGGTCCCACCAACTCGTCGGCCCCATATACAGAATGGGCAATAGAATCCAAAGAACGATCGCGAGGACCGTGTACGAGGCAAGCCGCCACTGCCGCTTCCAGAGAAACAACAGCACGAAGAGCGCAGGCGTAATCTTCAGGACGATGCTGAACCCTATCAAGGCAGCTCCCAGCCATTCTCTCCCGACCCATATCGCATAGATTCCACCGGCGATAATCCCTAACAGCATAAGGTGTGGACCGCCGTCATCGAGATCGTTCAAGATGAACTGGAGCGTTAATGCGCCTGCGCCGACTCCCATCAGCAACCGACTCCACGGTTGCGTTGGGGATGAACCACGCACCATCCGGTCAAAGAATATCACCGTCATGACTACGCATCCGATCGCCACCGCATACCGCAGGGCCAGACTTGGATTTCTATCCAGCATGAGCAGTGGGGCAAAATAAATCCCGGTGGTGGGTAAATACATATAGCAGTAGTCATTGGCGTAGAGATATTCACCGGTGAGAAAGCGGCGTCCGATCTCGCGATGAATATCGATGTCGCGAAAGTGATAGGACCGCCCAAAGGAAATGATGTAGCCGTGTACGACCGCTGCGATGGTCAGCCCAAGTTTGGCTAATCGGACAAAGAGCGGTGACGCGGCAACGTCACGAATCCAGTGGATGGTCGATGGTGATTGCATTTTGCCACGCACAGTGACATGAGCCACGACAGCAGGTCAATTGTTTCTTTGACGAGCAGCGCCGGATTAGGTTCAAGGGGTGAAAGGCTGGAGCGTGAGAGTAGAATTACCGGTGCGGCACGACGGGAATTTCTTTACCGCGAGTCGAGGGCTGATCAGCCTGAGGGATAAGAGGTTCCCATCCGTTCGCAGTATCGGAGGCAGCTAGCGCACCGTTCCCTTCGGCTTCTTTCTCCTTCGCGAGCTGCTCCACTTCCACAATGAGCGTGTCCATCAATTCTTCCATCGGGACCTTTCGGACCAGCTTCCCTTTCTTGAACAAAATGCCTTTGCCCTCACCGCCCGCGATCCCGATATCGGCCTCTTTTCCTTCTCCGATACCATTGACAACACACCCGAGCACGGACACGTTCAACGGCGTTTTAATATGCCCGAGTTTTTTCTCAAGTTCATTCGCCATCCGGACCACGTCGATCTCGACACGTCCGCAGGTGGGGCATGCAATAACATTGATACCACGATGCCGCAGCTCTAGCGATTTTAAAATTTCGAACCCGACTTTGACTTCATCCACCGGATCAGCCGCCAGGGACACGCGCAATGTGTCTCCGATCCCCTGACCAAGCAAGTATCCCAGACCGATCGATGACTTCACGGCTCCGGTCAAGGTCGTTCCTGCTTCCGTGATACCAATATGTAACGGGTAATCCGACTGATGGGCAAAGAGCCAGTAGGCGTCGATGGCATGATGCACATCCGACGCTTTCAACGAGACTTTCATGTTCGTGAATCCGACGTCTTCCAGGGCGCGCACGGCATTGAGTGCCGACTCTGCCAGCGCCTCCGGGGATGGCCACCCGTACTTTTCCAGCAAGTGGCGTTCGAGCGACCCACCGTTCACTCCGATGCGAAGCGGAATACCCCGGTCGTTTACGGCCTTAATGACCTCTTCCACCTTCCACCACGCACCGATATTGCCGGGATTGATGCGGACACAATCGACGATTTCCGCGGCTTTCAAGGCCAGACGATGATCAAAATGAATATCGGCGATCAACGGCACCGTCATCGCCGCTTTAATCTTCGGTAGTGCGTGAGCCGCTTCCTCATCCGGAACCGCCACGCGAATCAGCTCACAGCCGGCGGCCTCGAGCCGATGAATCTCATCAACCGTCGCTGCCACATCACGGGTGTCGGTCGAACACATCGACTGAACAGACACCGGAGCATCGCCACCGATCTTGACCGTGCCGACTTGAATCTGCCGAGTTTTTCGCCGTGAAATATGCATGCGGCTCGCCTTACCCCTTACCGTTCACCCCTACGCTCCATCTTTGCGATCAACTCCCCTGCTCGTCGCCATGCGGAAGATGACCAACCTGTGCTGTCCCGACAAACTGTGTTTTTTCCGCCGGCGCCTTGCCAATCAACTCCTTGACGCTTTGATAGATCCCTTCCGCCGTCAACCCATATCGTTCCCGCAGTAAGTCCTGTGGCCCCTGTTCGATGTACCAATCAGGCAAACCGAGCACCTTGGTCTTCACACCGGAGACACCCGCCTCCGCCAGGGCCTCAAGCACCGCAGAGCCGAAGCCACCCATCTTACAGCCTTCTTCAACCGTCACGACATACCGAACGCGTTTCGCCACATCCACGACCAGTTCCTGATCGAGGGGCTTCACAAATCGGCCATTGACGACCGCCGTAGAGATGCCTTCTTCGCTGAGTCGCTTTGCGGCTTCCACCGCTTGCCACACAGATACGCCGATCGCCATGATGGCCACATCGGTTCCCTCCTTCAGCAATTCGCCTTTCCCGATAGGTAGCGTGTGCGGAGTCGCGTCCATCTCCACGCCCAGGCTCACTCCACGCGGATACCGCACCGAAATGGGACCATTGTACTCTAGGGAGGTTTTGACCATATGCTGAAGCTCGTTCTCATCTTTTGGGGCCATCACAACCATGTTGGGAACATGGCGCAAGTAGGCGTAGTCGAACGCCCCGTGGTGAGTTGTGCCATCCTCCGCCACGAGACCTCCACGATCGATACAGAATGCCACGGGAAGATTCTGCGTCGCCACGTCATGCACAACCTGATCGTAGGCCCGCTGGAGAAACGTGGCATACATGGCGACGACCGGCTTTAGCCCTTGCGTGGCAAGACCTGCCGCGAATGTCACGGCATGCTGTTCCGCAATCCCGACATCATACAGGCGATCCGGGAATTCTTTTTCGAACGCCGTTAGCCCTGTGCCCTCGCACATGGCCGCCGTGATGGCCACGATGCGCTTGTCCTCACGGGCCAACTTAACTAGTGTATCCATCGCGATCGCCGTGTACGAAGGGCGCACAGCTTTTTTCGCAGGAGCACCCGTCTCCCGAACGAACGGTGGGCAGGCATGGAACCACACGGGATTCTTCATGGCCGGCTCATACCCGAGCCCTTTTTTCGTAATAATGTGGAGCAGGACCGGCCCCCTCATTTTCAACACGTTCTCGAGGGTTGGAAGGAGGTGCTCGAAGTTGTGCCCGTCGATGGGCCCACTGTATTGAAACCCCAGCTCCTCGAACAGCAATCCGGGAAGAATGACGCCTTTTGCAAGCTCTTCAGCACGACGGGCGAGCTTTTGCATATCGCTGCCGATGTGCGGAATCTTGCCCAACAACTGCCCCGTTTCTTCGCGCATCTTCCCGTAAAACTCGCCCGTGATCGTTCGACTCAAGTAGGCGGAAATCGCCCCTACATTTTTGGAAATCGACATCTGATTGTCGTTGAGGATTACGAGGAAATCTTTTCCGAGCCCTCCGGCATGGTGTAGACCTTCGAGGGTCATGCCGGACGTCATCGCCCCGTCACCGACGACACACACGACTTTATTCTTTTGTTTCAGCTGCTCGCGGGCTTCGACCATACCGAAGGCGGCCGACACCCCGGTCCCGGCATGCCCGGCGTTGAACGTGTCGTATTCACTTTCTTCCCGCTTACAGAACCCGCTCAGTCCACCATATTGCCGTAGCGTATGGAATTGTTCTCGGCGACCGGTCAACAGTTTATGGGTATATGACTGGTTACTGGTGTCCCATACAATCTTGTCGGTCGGCGTATCCAGGAGATACTGGAGCGCAACGGTGAGCTCGACCACGCCTAGGTTGGAGGCTAAATGTCCCCCCACATTGGAGACCGCGCCGATAATTTGTTCACGAATCTCTTGGCACAATGCCGGGAACCGGTCTGGAGAGAGTCGTTTCAGATCAGCCGGACTATGGATCTTCTTCAAGATGGACATGGATGGTCTCCTTCGTTTATCTACCATCGACGATTGCCGCCTTTGGCAGGGATACGCTGCCCTTGATGTGACCTAGGAGCGAATTTTTGGTGGAGTTTCACACAAGAATCACATGAAGTCAAGTACTTACGAAATGCGCACCGACATCACAAACCTCCGACTCGGTCGACTGCGAAAGCCTTGATCTAGCCACCAATCCTTCCGTCACTGAGAACGAGCGAGAGACTAAAACATTTTCGCCCTTGCTCCTCACCTCGTTCAAAGACTCAGAAGGCTCCCTACTGGATGAAAGAGCAGTCTTGCCTTTCCACCCGATGAATCTATGCCTGAAGCCGTATTGACCATCCTCGGGATAACTCAGAGGCGGCCCCTCAGTTCCCTAAATCTCGAGAGCTTGGAGACCACAGCGAGTTTTCCAGAGACTTGTTAATAGGGAAAATCAAGCCCGGCAAAAATAGCTCCCCCTTCCTTACTGAAACCATAGTCGATCCGCCCCACGACGTTGGGGCGAATGATCCCTCGAAATCCGATGCCCGGCGTAATGCGATAGTCTTTGAAGCTGACATTTTTGAACGAGTTGAACACTTGGCCTGTGTCAATAAACGGCGCAATTTCAAAATCCGCCATGACTCCTGCAAGACGTGCTCTCAGGATATGAATCCGTTCTTCGACACTGAAGGCAATCATCTGTTTGTCGATGTATCGATCGACGCCAAAACCACGCAAGGTATTTTGTCCACCGAGCGAGCTCTGTTCAAAAAACGGCACGTCCGTGCCGATCGTTGCTTGCAGTTCTCCGTGAACCACTAAAATGGCCCGCTTGGACTCACTGGCAAACATTTTTTTCACATCAAGCCCGTACCGTGAATAAAGCGGATGGTCGCCGTCCTTGACGTTGTAGTTCAGCTCAGCATAGGCGGTCACCGCCATTCCATCGGTCGGGGTCACGAGATTATTCCGAGTATCGTAGTGGAAGCTGACCCGCTGGCCGAGTATGGTTGCTCCTCCGACACCGGGAGCATTCGGAAAATTCGCACCTGAAAAGGGAAGGTCCGTCGCACCTTCCTGAATCGATTGCATATGGCGGAGTCGTTGGCTCACCGCAATCTGCGTCACCTCATTGGCGTAGACGCCGAATTTCCAATTCAGTCTCGTCTCGGACGCCGTATAGTTTGTCTCGTCATCCTTGTGCGTGGTGGGTCCCAGCCCGAAAAACCGTACCGTTGCATTCTTGAAATGCATCGCACTGAATCCAATACTGTATCGGCCGTTACTAAATCCTGGGTCCACATAGCTCAACAAAAACTTTCTCTCGATCCGCTCAGTCCACGATGCGATCCCCCGCAGCTCCTTTCCACCCGGCTCATACCGAAACAAATTGACGGTGCCTCGTGTCCCCACGATTGAGTTGTAGACCACCATGGGCGCGACCAAATACTTCAGATCCCCATCCGGCCCAGTGAAGAGGGCCGGCACAATCAGTCCGATATCGTTGCCGTCGTTTTTGCTGCTGCTGACGGCGGGAATGGGAAAAAGCTTTACTTCAGCCTGAACCTCGTTGAGAGGCATAAGGCAAAAGGTCGCGCACAATACAAAGACAACGCTAATCGCAAGGCTACGCATATACACCGTCATCACTTCAGACTTAGTGCTATGGCGCCTTGAGCTTGTCGGTTTTTTTTCGAAGCTGATCGACGAGATCCGTGTACGAAGAGGCACGCAGAATTTTCGTAAACTGCCCACGGTAATTATTCACCAGGCTGACATTGTCCACGACGACATCGTAGACGCGCCACTCGTCGGCCTTACTAATCAGGCGGTAATCCAGAGGAATCTCGGTTTTCCCGGAAAGCACCTTGGTCCGGACCTCGGCATACTCCTTCTCCGTACGCTCATTGAGATACTCCACACCTTCACCGGAATAGGTCTCGATCTTATCCGCATAGGAATTCGTTAATAACGTGCGAAACAGGTCGACAAACTCCTGCTTCTGTTGATCCGTCAACTGATTCCAGGGAGCCCCGAGTGCCCGCCGAGACATTTCCGCATAATCAAATCGCGCCGCCACCACTGTTTCAAGCATATGCCGACGCGCTTCGGCTTTCCCCGGCTGCTTGAGTTCTTTATCCCGTACGATCCGGAGCACTTCATCAATGGTCGTCTTCATGGCTGCAGTGGGTGCCCCCGCGTCACTGGGAACAGGCATCGCCACAAGCACTACCAGCAGGAGCAAGAACACCACGACTGGCCGACGGGATACGCCCTTACCGTTCCACTCTTTTCTCATCGTCATGTTCCCCACCTTCGCTCTTGAGTTGGATGGCTCATTCCTTATGCACAGATTTCCGGCCTGAGGCTAATTAACCTTCCCGTGCACATATTGGCTCACCAATTCTTCCAGATCGAGGCCGGACTCCGTATCTCGAATCGTATCACCCGGCTTCAATGGATCGCCCCCTCCACCCGGCGACAGGGCCAGATACTTTTCGCCGATGATCCCTCTCGTCTTGATGGATGCGATGGTATCGGAATAGAGCTTTGTTCCATTGTGCAACCCCAGCCGTACAAGAGCTCGATCCTCTTTCAGGCTGATGGCCTTCACTCGGCCCACTTCAACGCCGGCTATTTCCACAGCCGCCCCGGATCTCAATCCCGTTGCGGAGTTGAATAGCGCGTCCACCTCGTAGAGATCTCCACCGATCAGTTCCAATTTCCCGAGCTTGATAGAGAGATACCCCAGGCAGATGATGCCTATCAATACGAATACGCCGACGATCATCTCTAGCTTGGCTTTCTCCATCACGACACTCCTTCAGTGAACGGAACCGGGGCTTCGCATCAGCACCGTCCCTCCCACGGAAATGAACTCCTTGATGTCAGGATCCGTGGTACGTTGAAACTCGGACGGTTCAGCCATCGCCGCAATCTTCCCGTGCTTCAAGATCGCCACATAATCGGAAATCCCGAAAATTTCAGGAATTTCGTGGCTCACCATCACGGCAGTAAACCTAAACTTTCGCTGCATACTCGTAATCAGGTCGTGAATCGACTTCGCCATGAGCGGATCGAGCCCCGTGGTCGGCTCATCGAAAAGGATGATCTCCGGTTGCATCACCAAGGCGCGTGCCAACCCCGCTCGTTTGCGCATCCCTCCGCTCAATTCCGACGGGAACTTATGTCCCATCCCGCTCAAACCGACTTGTTCGAGTTTTTCCTCGACCCGGCTCGTCACGTCCGGTCCTTTCAAGCGGAGCCTTTCCCTGAGAGGGAAGGCGACATTTTCAAACACCGTCAGCGAATCGAACAGCGCCGCTCCCTGGAACAACATCGCAAACCGTTTGCGTACCTCGTTCAACGCATGTCCACGCAGCCTCGAAATCTCGACATCGTCCACCCACACTTCTCCCGAATCAGGCTGGAGCAAACCGATCATATGCTTCAGCAAGACACTCTTACCCTCTCCGCTCCGACCGATGATCGTCGTGAGTTTGCCTTGCGGCACCGCCAGATCGACGCCTCTCAAGACCGGCTGCCCACCCAATGTCTTCGTCACACCAACAAGCTTCAACATCGTTAAAGATTAAAGAGGAGAGCGGTCAAAAAATAGTCCCACACGAGAACCAGGACCGACGACAACACGACCGCCTCGGTCGTGGCGTTGCCCAGTCCCTCGGCGCTCATTTTTGTAAAGAATCCCTTATAGCAACAAACCCAGCTGATAATCAGCCCGAAACTAATTGATTTCAGGATTCCCCCGTAGACGTCTTTCCATTCCACCGCAGACTCTATGGAATTCCAATAGGTGCCGGCATTCACCCCGAGAAGTTCGACTCCCACAACATGACCGCCATAAATTCCCACCACGTCAAAAATTGCAACCAACAGCGGCACGCCGATCAACCCCGCAACCAATTTCGGCGCAATCAGGTATTGGAGCGGATTGACGGCCATGGTGTCGAGCGCATCGATCTGCTCTGTGATCCGCATGATTCCGATCTCCGCCGTCATGGCAGACCCTGCCCGAGCTGTCACCATCAGCGCGGCCAACACCGGCCCCAGTTCGCGAATCATGCTGACGGCCACAGCTGCCCCAAGCAACCCCTCCGATCCGAACTTCCGCAATGTATGATATCCCTGCAACGCCAGCACCATGCCCGTGAAGGTCGCGGTCAGCACGACGACAAACGTCGATTTATAGCCGATAAAATGGAGTTGTTTCACGGTTTGAATGGCTCGAAACGGAGGACGCGCCAACCAGCCAAAGGACGACACCACAAAGATCACCATGCGACCCATTTCGGCCACGGAAGTGAGCGCCCATCGGCCTAGTGCTTCAAGCAATTTCATGGTCACATCGATGCTGACAAACTCTCCTGCCTGTAGTGAGCTCTCGGATCAACATGCTGCTGAAATAATGCTGTCACAGCTTCGGCGACAATCACAGGCTGACGATAAACCACAACCAGTCTCAAGAGGCACGACCACGTCACCCAAATGGTCCGGGCCACGGAGGTGAGAACCGATTGATCTCGCGCTTCAAGAAATTTCATGGTCACATCGATGCCGATACACGCGCTTGCCGTTGATCAGCCATCGCAGCAACATACTGTCTAAAAAAGACCGTCAAGGCTTCTCCTGCGATCAGACTCTGACGGCGAAGCCGGCCAAGCCCAAGGAGACAGGATGGAGCAGCCAGAATACTCCCGATCCCTTTCAGCCACCCAGTGGGCCTGAGAAAGAGATTGAAGTCAAGCGGAAGATCTTCATCCAGGAGATCCGAAACCGTTCGAACAATGATAAACGGAGTCTGGGCTCGGTTCGCCTCCACAGCCAAGGCTGCACTCTCCATATCGAGACCGATCGCCTGTGTCTTCTCTGCAAACGCTCGCTTTTCCCAAGCACTCCCGATCACACAATCGGTTGAGACAAACCGTCCCATATGCCCAGGTGAGACGATCGAGTGAATATAGGTGACGAGACGATCCCGTTCTTCGCCCGGCACATCGATAGGCGGGAGGAGTTCCGCCTCTGTCCCGGCGCTATACACCACCTCATGGCCGACTAAGAGCGCGCCGATGCCTACTGCAATCAGCGCACAGGCAAATCCAGTGGAGATGAGGAGAGAGAAGGATTGCCCCTCAAGCAACCGAGCAGCGCATTGCTGTGCCTTTTCTGGCCCGACACCGGTCTGAACCAACCAATATTCTTGCTCCCCCGCAACATGCACAAACGCATGAATTCCCCCGATCGTTCGTTCAACCACCGGATGGAAGGCGGACCGTATCGCCCTCAGTTCCCATGGCGTCGCAGCACAAATGGCGATGCGCGTACTCGGCTGCCCGTTCAAAGATAGCGGAGGAAGAAGAGCGGCGGGCGTCAATGCTCGGCCCGAGGGAGGTCAGTTCCTTTGAGGTGATGGCGAAGTTCGTCGGCCCGCGTTTTCCCACGAGCACGCAAGTTTCTATACATAGCCAACGCCCACAAGGGGAAGTACTGGCAATACCAATGGTATCGAAGATAAAAGACACGAGGGAATCCCGTGCCGGTGTGGGCAATCTCCTGCCATGAGCCCTCTTTCGTTTGCTGCCGAAGGAGGAACTGCACGCCACGCGCCACGCTGAAGGAATCAATCGCTCCAGCCGACATCAGGCCCATGAGTGCCCATGCGGTCTGGGATGGCGTACTCTCCCCTTTTCCATGATAATCACCATCATCTCGATAGGAGAGACAGGACTCGCCCCACCCGCCGTCAGGATTCTGTTTTGATTCCAGCCAAGACACCGCACGACGAATATAGGGAGCTGAAAGATCTTCACCAATAGCACGCAGGCCGGCCAACACAGACCAGGTCCCATAGATGTAATTGACCCCCCACCGCCCATACCAACTTCCGTCCTTCTCTTGCTCCTTCTTCAAGAAAGCCAGCGCCGGTCCCGCAGACGGGTGAGTCTGGTCATATCCTAATGCACCGAGCATTTCCAAACATCGTCCGGCCAGATCAGCCGTACTGGGATCCAACAACGCCTTGTGGTCGGCAAATGGAATATAGTTGAAAACCACACGGTTATTGTCCTTATCATAGGCGCCCCAACCGCCGTCGGAACCTTGCATGGCCAAGACCCACTGCATGCCTCGGCGCATGGACTCATCCAGCTCACCTTCCTGGTCGGGGATCTTCAATTTTGAGAGCGCCATGATAACGACGGCAGAATCGTCGACATCCGGATAGAGCTCATTCTCAAACTGAAAATACCATCCACCCGGTTGTGCACTCGGAGAGGAGACAATCCAGTCTCCCACCGTTTTGGTTTGTCGGGACATCAGATAGCGGCCTGCCTTTTGGAGCGAGGGGTGATCCTGCGGCACACCGGCCTCAATCAACGCATTCGTCAATAATGCCGTATCCCAGATGGGCGAAAAACACGGTTGCAAATGCAGCGTGGATACGGACTCGCCGTCCAGCAGCGACGAATCATGGACTTCCAGTTCCTCGATCTCGCGCAAGGCCTTGACGACGAGCGGATCATCGGCTTTGTAACCCAAGCATTCAAGTGCCATGATGGAGTTCGCCATCGCCGGATAGATCGCGCCGAGCCCGCCGGATCCTTTGATGTGATCCACCATCCAGGACGCGGCCTTGTGCAAGGCCTTCTCCCGCAACGCCCGCATGGGCATTCGGTCATACAATTTCAACATCACGTCCAAGGCAACAAAGAAGTTGTGCGGGGTAAACCAGGCCTGATCCTTGTTGAACGGAGGATACTTCCAGTACCGCACCTCTTCGCGTGGGACTGAATACAACTCATCGATCCCCTGATCCTGCGGAATCCGACAGACCGGCCGATGAGCGAAGACAATCAGTAACGGAATCAAGACCGCGCGCGACCAATAGGAAATCGCGTAGATACTGAAATAGAATTTCTTGGGAAGCAGCATGATCTCCACAGGCATGTGGGGAACCCCTTCCCAATCATACTGATCGAACAGCGCCAGGGTGATTTTGGTGAAGACATTGGCCTGGAGCACCCCACCCATGGCCAAGATGCGTTCCTTCGCTCGCACCATGAACGGTTCATCTGCGGACACACCGCTCAGCTTCAAAGCAAAATAGGCCTTCACCGAGGCGCTGATCTCCGATGGCCCTCCATAATAAATCGGCCATCCACCATCAGATAGCTGCATCGACTTGAGATATCGAACCGCCTTTATCTCTCGTTCGGGATCCACCCGATCAAGGAATCGGCGAAGCATCAGATATTCGGACGTGAGGGTGGTATCGGCTTCCAGTTCCGCAATCCAGTATCCCTCGGCATGCTGACGGGTAAAAAACCACGATTGGCTTCGCTTGATCGCATCATCAACCGAATCCGGCTGCCCCATCGCATGACTACTAGGGCGACGGACTGTGGACGTATCCAACGCGGCAAGCATGACCGGTTTTTCCGACACCAGGCGAAGTGGCGCCACGGGACCGAACTCAGTTGCAGGGTCAAGTCTCCCCTGCGTCCCAGAGAGCAAGCTGTCAGAGAGGCGATTAAAGAGCGCCTTAATGAGGTTCATGAATGGTTAGGACTCAAAACTATAACGAGCGGCAGGCAAGAAACCGTCATCTACAACAGGTCTCCCTGTAGGTGTTCGAAAAAGCCTACACAAACACTGCTGCGTTATAACAGACGCCTAAAATCGAGTCAAGCGTTGAAGGTACAGAAGTGCCTGATGTACTTAATCAGATTTAGACCCTGCAGGTGAGTGAGATAGATCCCGGCCACAGGAATCACAAACAGACGATTGATGAACTTATGTTACTGCCCAATGTGGGAGCATCCTCCGGTCTCGTTACATAATGAGTGATAGCGGGGGAAAACAGCATCGCAAGCAGTTCGTGAGGGAAATCTGTTCAAGAACACAGCATCGCGCCATCGCAGGAAACGCGGATCACCATATCAACACAACACCCAGAAGAATAAAGCCCCAGAGGACGAGCGATAATCGCAACCCATTAACAATCCCCATTGCGGGCGACAATGGATGATCACCCAGCTCCTCCAGTCTCTGCCTGGCTTCTTGGCGAACTGGCTTTCTATCAGTATTCTCACGAGGAGTACCGAGTGCCTCCACGATCACCTGCGCACGCGCGAGATCGCCGACCGATTGCAATTGCGGGTGTCTGACTGCTCCCTGGACAGGTGTCATGATTACCCCCTTGATATCGGTAACATCTCTCTGTTGCTACACCCACAGAATACCCGAGCCTATTCTCCTCCCATACAAAAACCATCTTTCCGGATAGAGACGCAAAGAGCCTCCTCCATTTCTCACTGATTCGATCACCCACGCCCCTTGCTCGCGTCACGCTGGGTTCCAAAACCGCCAGCTGATCGTTCGTGACTATGGAAATCATGTTCTTCTAACTGACACTCACCTTGCCCTGCACGCAGATCTAGTCCATCATGATGATTGCAGTGAATTTCCTCTATCGGGTTCCTCATGAGAGTGCGCGGGTGAACCGAGTCACGGTCCCATTCTGGCTGCTCACTATTGTCATCGTGGCGCTCTCCTCCTGCTCTGTGCTCAAAACAACCGCCTCAACAATCAAAACCGTCTATCGAATCGCCAAGAGCACCATCAAGGGAACCATATGGGTCGTACGAGGAACGTATCAATTCACGAAAGAAACGACAAAACTCGTGTATCACATCGGCAAGTTTACGTTCGAGGTCATCCGTGCTCCACTGGACACCCCATTAGTCAATGAAGACCTCCAGTCCATCGATGGCATGCCGGTCACAGAAGCAATTCGGCTAGGGCGCGTGAAAACCGCTCCCTATACCGTCAAGGGTTCCCGCTATATCCCGATGACCGTCGCCACTGCCCAGGCCTACGAAGAAACAGGCTTAGCCTCGTGGTATGGGGAAGAAACGAGGCGACTGCCGGGAGGCTCCATGACGGCCAACGGCGAACTGTTCAACCCCACCGGGTTGACGGCAGCCCATAAGTATTTGCCACTCCCGACCCACGTGCAGGTGACGAACCTCGAGAACGGACGGTCGATCATTGTCAGAGTGAATGACCGTGGCCCCTTCCCGAGTCAGCACAATCCTGACTCCGGGAACAGAATCATTGACCTCAGCCGGGGAGCAGCCGAACAACTCGGGTTCGTCGAACAAGGTGTCGCCCGAGTCCACGTCGAGACAATTCAGCTGCAAGAGGGATAACCGTAGGCAGATAATCGCGATTCAGCAGCGCGCCACCAAGGCCGCTGCGGTACTATCTCGCGAAAGCGAACAAAGAACTCTTCGCCCCACTCATCTCGCGTACCGCTTAAGCCGGCTGGAGATCGCCCAGCCTGACGGACACCAGCTTCGACACACCAGGCTCCTCCATCGTCACACCGAAGAGCGAATCGGCGATACTCATCGTACGCTTATTGTGCGTGATGACGAGGAATTGGGCATTCTGTGCCAAGTCTTTCAAGACCGCCGTGAACCTCCCAATATTTTCCTCATCCAGCGGCGCATCGATTTCGTCCAACAGACAAAACGGAGTCGGCCTAATAAGAAAACTGGCAAACAAGAGCGCCATCGCCGTCAACGTTTTCTCTCCGCCCGACAACATGGTGATGCTTTTCAACCGTTTGCCTGGAGGTTGAGCCACAATCTCAATGCCGGGCTCTTGGTTGCCGGACGGTTCTCCGTTTTCCAGGGGCGGCTCCTCCACCAACTGTAGCTCGGCTCGTCCTCCGGGGAAAAATTGTCCGAACACCTCGGTGAACTTCTGCTGCAATTCATCATAGGTTGCGGCAAACATCTCCTTTGTGGTCCGGTTAATGCGCTGGATGATCTCCTTCAGCGATACAATCGAGTTCGAGAGGTCTTGTTCTTGCGCCGACAGGAAGGTGTGGCGCTCTTCCAGTTCTTGATGCTCGCTGATCGCGGCCAAATTGATGGGTCCCATCCGATCCAGCCGATCACGGAGTTTCTGCAACTGTTCTTTGAGCTCAACATCCGAACGCTCCTCCGGCTCCTGCCGCTCGGCGACATCCGTCTCGCCCATCGCCTCAATTGATTGCGGTGGGATCTCAACCAGAGTCAGCGGGTCAATTTGATAGGTGCCGGCCAGCGTCCCCTCCACCGTCCCCAAGTGCATGCGCACCTCAGCACGACGAACCTCCACAGTCATTCGGGCATCGCGAACGCCCGACATCCCTCGCCGCACCTCCTCCAGTCCAGCTTCTAATGTTTGACTCGTAGCCATGTGCTGCGCCTGACGCTCCTGGGCCGAGACCAATTCACCCTTAATCCGTCCGGCCGTCACACCGAGATCCTGGCACAGCGTCTCCTGCCGAACTTGCTCCTCCCGGCTCTGTTCGATCAAGCCCTTCAAACTGTTCAGATGTTCACCCAGAGTGCGGCGCCGCTCTTCGGCCTCCTGGATCTGCTGGGTAACACGTGCGCGATTCAGCTGTTCATGTTCCCGCTTGGCACGCAACCCTTCGACGGTCAGCTTGGCCTGAGTCACATGCTCCTGATGCGTTTTCATACTCTGGTCAAGCAACCCCAGGCGTTCTCGTACTCTCGCCACCAAGGCATCTTGCCCGTTTTTCTCCGCAACCCATTGCCCCAATTGAGCCTGCACCGATTGTGACTCGTCTTCGACCCGCTCCCGTTCACCGAGACCTTCCTGAATCTCCGCATCCACGGCTTGCAAGCGCTGGTCGAGATCGATCAGCACATGCTGAAGCTGTTCCTCATCTTTGCGCAACGACAGATTCTGCATTTCCGCTTCACGCAGAGCATCTCCGAGCTGGCGGTCACGCTGGGTGAGCATCTGAATCTGCGCAACCACCATGTCCCGTTGTTGCTTGCTCTGATCAAGCTCCGTCACGAACGACTGGCGTTTGGCTTCGAGATCGATCACCTCTCGACGACGTTCGAGCAAGCCAGGTGTGCTTTGCACCTGACCACCCGTCACGATCCCCGAAGCATCTACGACTTCCCCATCCAGCGTGACGAGAATCGGCCCCTGAGGCGCACCCCATTCGTATCGCTCCCACAGTTGCAACGCCTGATCCAAGGACCGAATGATCACGACACGATCGAACAAGGCATCGCGAGCCGCCGTTCGGTCGGCGTCAGTCTGGACCAGATCGATCGCGCGCCCGACTACCCCAGGCTCCGCCGCGATCGTCGGCCACCATGACGGGGTCGAGGCCCCGGTCCATCGTGGACGCTGCGGAATAAAACTGCCTCGCCCAAGTGCCTCCTGCTGGAGAAACCGAATCAGCCGCTTGCCGACCGACGGCTCATCGACGAACCATCCTCGAACGCGTTCGCCCAACACCGCCTCAACCGCACGCTCCATCCCGGACGGAACGACCAGCCACTCGGCGACCGCATCCCGCACGCCTTCGCACGACTTCAGAGCAGGACCCTGTTGCTCGCCCTGCCGACCATAACCCATTTCTTCACGCACCACACTTTGGAGCGCCTCGAGTCGTGAATCAACTCCCGCCAATTCCTCCGACCGCCGAAGAATCACCTGATCCAACGATTGCAGGCTCCCCGCAGCCTGGGCGGACTCTTCCTGGACTGCTCGTAGCTCCCCACGTAGTTCCGACACCCGCCGATCGGCCTCTCCATACTCCTTGCGCAACGCCTCATGCCGATCGATCGCCGTGGCACGCTGGCGTCCGAGCTCCTCTCGCTCCGCAGTCAACCGTGCGCCACGCCCCACGAGATCTTCCATCCGCCTCGCCAATTGCGAGATCGCCTGTTCGGTATTCGCCACAAGAACGGCCAGCTGCAAAACATCCTTGCGGCCTCGCTCTTCTTCTGCGACAGCTGCCGCCCGCTGGCTGACCAGCCGCATCAGCTCCTGATCCAACTCCTCGAGCGCCTGAACCCGAAGCGTCATCTCCTCCTCCACCGACCGTAAGGACGCCTCGATCGTCTGCAGCGCTTCAGACACCTGGCCCTGTGAACGGACCAGCTCCTCAAGTTCAGCCGACTCTTGCACCTGTTGTTGTCCAAACAGTTGCCCACGGCTCCGTTCCACCTCCGCCGCAGTCAACGCCTGGGCCTGTTGCTGTTCGACACCGGCCAATTCTTCACGAATCTTGCCGATCGTATCCGACACGCCGATCGCATCAAGACGGGCCTGTTCAAGCTCGGTCGCGAGCCGAGCCTGCTCCGCCGCCTTCTCCGATTCCTGCTGGTCAAGGTTGAGCACTTCGGTCTCAACCTCCTGCAGGGTCTGCCGCAAGGCCCGGAACTCCTTCGTCAACAGCGACACTTCGATCACACGGACTTCTCCTTGCAAGGTCTGATAGGTCCGAGCCTGGCGCGCTTGGCGCTCGAGAGAATTCAACTGTTTTTTGACCTCGGCCACGATGTCTCGGACACGGAGAAGATTCTGCTGAGTGGCCTCGAGCTTACGCAGCGCTTCGGCCTTTTGCTTTTTGTAGCGGACAATCCCGGCCGTCTCCTCGATCAACTCACGTCGATCTTGAGGAGACGCATTCAAAATCTGATCGATCTGCCCCTGGGCAATGACGGTGTGCCCCTTGCTTCCCGCACGCGTATCGAGCAGCAAGCTGCGAATGTCCTTGAGCCGGCATTGGATTTTGTTGAGGAGGTACTCGCTTTCACCGTTCCGGTACAATCGGCGGGTAATCATCATCTCCTGCAGCTCGGTCAATTCGTTGGGAAGGCCCGAAGTTCCATCGAGCTTCATCATCGTGGGATCAAGCCCGCCGATCACCAGAGAGACTTCGGCCATTCCCAGAGGCTTTCGGAGCTCGGTCCCGTTGAAGATGACATCCTCCATCTTTTCACTTCTGAGGGTCTTGGTGCTCTGCTCACCCAACACCCAGAGAATGGCATCCACGACGTTGCTCTTCCCGCTTCCATTCGGACCGACGATTGCGGTCACGCCCTCGGGAAATTCGATCTTGGCCTCAGCAAACGACTTGAAGCCCGTCATGTTCATGGTCTTTAAATGCATCAGCTCACCTTCAGGTTACGCGCCACACCCATACCGCACGAGCACGCTCTCTGGAACGGAAAACTCCGTGACCTTGTACCATAGAGATCTAAGGAAATCAAAATCAAAACACTGTAGGTAGGGGATAGAAATCGAACCACCTACAATTTATAGATGTGGTTAGGAATAGGTATTAAATGGAAGGAACTCGCTCATCACCTGCCCATAGCCACACGCACTTTCACTCCAGAGGAAATGGGCAGGTGATCACGTTTTCGATTTCTCTACTTATCTGGGAACGCCAGCCATTGGCTTCTTCGAGGATTCGATTTGAACCAGTTCCTTCGGCAAAAGGAACTCGACATCTTCCTCGATGACGGTTAACTCTTCGACCTCAAATGGTTCCGATGCTCTCAAGAACGCCACGACTTCCGTGACCAGAATTTCCGGCGCTGACGCACCAGCGGCAATGCCGACGGCCTTGGCTCCTTCGAGCCAGACAGGATCGATATCGGCAGCGGAGTCGATAAGGTAGGACGGAATGCCGCACTGCTCTCCTAATTCTCGCAACCGGTTCGAATTGGAACTGTTCGGCGACCCGATGACGAGGATCACGTCCACCAGGCGCGAGAGTTCCTTCACGGCGTTCTGGCGGTTTTGTGTCGCGTAACAGATGTCTTCTTGATGCGGCCCTTTGATATTCGGAAACCGCTTGTGCAACGCGCCCACAATGTCGCGGCATTCATCGACACTCAACGTGGTTTGCGTCACATAGGAGAGGTTGACCGTATTATCTACTTGCAGTTTTTCGACGTCTTCCACCGAGGAGACCAAATGAAACTTGTCGGGAACCTGCCCCAGCGTCCCAATCACTTCCGGGTGACCGGCGTGACCGATGAGAATCAGTTCATAGCCCTGGGTATAGTCGCGGTTCACTTCGTTATGAACCTTGATCACAAGTGGACAGGTCGCATCAATGACGTGCAGCCGCCGCTGATTGGCTTCTTCCCAAACCGACTTCGCGACACCATGTGCGCTGAAAATCACGACCGATCCTTCAGGCACTTCGTTCAACTCTTCCACGAAGACCGCGCCCTTTCGGCGAAGGGTATTCACGACATGACGGCTGTGCACGATCTCATGCCGAACATAAATCGGCGCACCGTATTTTTTGAGCGAGAGATCCACGATATCGATCGCCCGATCGACACCGGCGCAAAACCCACGGGGATTGGCGAGGTATATCTTCATGGTCGTCGTAGCTCCTTAGGTTAGGCTCTACAAGACAGCCTATCTACCCTGACCGTATGGATCGCTCACGATACGTCAGATCACTAGGGTCCGTCAACAGAATTGCCCACGGTGGCTTCGCACTAACCTACACTCAAAATACACCGTGCTGCATCAGCACCA
>JAOUGT010000152.1 GCA_029865485.1 Nitrospira sp. | reverse complement strand
AAGTGATCACGGCTCTTCAGGCCCTCCGGCGCACGCTCAGCCCGCTGCATGTGCCAGCCGCTCCCATGCCGGTGTTTGCCGAGCACCTCCGCAAGGAGTACGAAAGCTTCAAGAAGCAGAACCCTGAACAGATCGCGGATTCATCGGATGCTCCTGCAGTCTTGGATCGAATCGACAAGTTCGTGTCTGCGTTTTCCGGAAAAGATTTTCAGTCCAGCCGGTTTCTCGGAGGGCTGATCGGCTATGTCAAAACACACCATCCGGAAATCGCCGACCATCTGAAAAAGAAACACGAACCAGGGCATATCTTTCTTCCAGGACAATCATTATTGCCTGCGCCTCCTCCTTTAGAAGAGCATACCCACGGCCCTGATTGCCGACATCATCATTAGCCATGTCGTGAAAGATCTCTGCGGCTCTGCGCTTACTTCCCTTGAAGGCGTACGAGGCCAAAGAATGAAGCCCCGTCCTATTTCCCGTTGAGTCTTTCAGTAGCTTGCCGGCCTGGCATAGAACCACTCAGCAGGCTCACCCACCGCTCGCCGGCACAAGAGTTGTTCGATATGCGCTGCCAATTGAGAATCTGCGTTGTTGGAGAGCGAGACGATCTGAACACCAAATTCATCCTGCTCTGTCCATCGTACGACCGCCTGATCAATCTCGATACCATCGCTCTGACCAGGGAACCAGATTTGAATCTTCAGGATGGTCTGTGCTGGGGGAGCTGAAAGACACCTTATCCGAATCCCATTCAATGAGATATCCCGTACGGCTGCAAGTCTCACGGAATGGGGTAACAGATAGCAGCTAGGGTAATCCGCCTCAAGACGACGATACATCCGGCGCGTGACGATGGATGACATGCCCCCCTCCCTTACGACTAAAACTCCCAGGGCTGAGGATACTTGTGAAACCGGACGGGGGGAACCCTACGAAAGCCCCCCCTCAGAAGACGGAACTCCCAGGTGGGCGACCATGATGGGCTTGCGTACCCGGAAGCCGGAGAGAATGATACCAGCGCACATCGTACTCACAACCCCCACTGGCAGGATGCTGGGCCACTCACGAAGGACCCGATGCTATTCGACGATGGTCACCGTCATTTCCACACGTTCTCGGGGATTGTCACGCTCGTCACGCGGAAGATTGACGATCTTATCAGCCACACCAATGCCTTTGGTCACTTCTCCAAACACTGAGTACTTGCGATCCAGAAATCGAGAGTCCTCCACGACAATGAAAAATTGAGATCCTGCAGAATCTGGGTCTGCGGCCCGGGCCATTGAGACGATGCCGCGCTTGTGCGGGACGTCGCTGAACTCCGCCTTCACCGAATGACCGGGACCACCCTGGCCATAGGTGTCCTTTTTCAACGAATCCTTCGTATTCGGATCTCCCCCTTGAATCATAAACCCTGGAATCACTCGATGGAAAATAGTTCCGTTGTAGAATCCCGCCTTGGCCAGCTTGACAAAGTTCTCCACATGCTTGGGTGCGACATCAGGATAGAATTTGATTTCGATATCGCCAAATTTTGTCTTGACGATTGCCCGTACGCTCTTCGAAGCTTCCGTCTTTGAAGTTGGCGTGTTGTCAGCTGCAGGAAGCAACCCGATTCCTGAGACCAATAGCATCGCCCCGATCAGCCCACCCGCCAGCATATGCCATCCTGTTTGCTTGAACATTACCAACCTCCCATACCATCCCAGTCACAGTCACTCAGCATTGTAACACCCTGTCATTTCCAACGGAATGCCACCTCAATGCTCCATCTGCTCTAATGCTTGCTGCGCTGCTTCCTGCTCCGCTACTTTCTTACTGTTTCCTCGTCCAACCCCGACCACTCTTTGATTCACCTGAACTTCCACTTCAAAGACCTTCTGGTGGTCCGGTCCAGTTTCGCCGACCACGAGGTACTGCGGCAACATCTCATATCGCTTTTGACACCATTCTTGAAAGCGCGTTTTGTAATCGTCGCCTCCGGGCTGTTCATGCAAGACATCCAGTTGGTGCAGCTCGTCGGCTAGAACATCAACCGTAAAGTCACGGCTGGCCTCAAAGCCGCCATCCAGATAGACCGCCGCGATGACGGCCTCCAGCGCGTCAGCCAACAATGACGTCTTAGCCCTTCCCTTGGACCGTTCCTCCCCTCGACCAAGCCTTAGATAGCGACCAAGGTCGAGGCGCCGAGCAGCATGTGCCAACGGCGTCTCACTCACCAACTTTGCCTTGAGTTTGGAGAGCGCTCCTTCGCTCAGTTCCGGGTATCGCCTCGCCAGATAATCGCTGATGATCAGCGATAAAACGGCATCTCCCAAGAACTCCAAACGCTCATTGTCTGTACGGCCTAACTCCCGACGCTCATTCACGTACGACTTGTGCGTGAGCGCCTCTTCTAATAAGGTGTCATCCGTAAACCGATATTTCAAAAAGGTCCGTGAGGAGTCGGCAGAAGAGGCAGGCATCATCGAGACGTGCGCATTACGTATCCAGTCGTCTGAAAATCAAGCAGGCGTTCACGCCACCGAATCCGAAAGAATTCGACAAGGCCACCTGAGTCTGGGCAGACCGAGCCTTATTAGGAATATAATCTAAATCACAAGCCGGATCGGGAGTATCCAGATTGATCGTAGGGGGAAGCATCCCATGGAACAATGCCAGGATACTGAAGACCGCTTCGATTCCACCAGCCGCACCGAGCAAATGCCCCGTCATGGACTTGGTAGAACTGACAGGGATACGATAGGCCTGCTCGCCGAACACTTGTTTGATGGCACGGGTCTCAATCGCATCGGCCATGGTCGATGTTCCATGCGCATTGATGTAGCCGACCTGATCGCGGGAGATTCCGGCATCCTTCAGCGCAAGCTCCATGCACCGCACAGCGCCTTCGCCTTCTTCCGGTGGAGCCGTAATGTGATACGCGTCGCTGTTCATCCCGTACCCGATGATCTCTCCGTACATCCTGACTCCACGCTGGATGGCATGCTCACGTTCCTCGATCACGAGAACCCCGGCCCCTTCCCCCAGCACGAATCCATCACGATTCTTATCGAACGGACGGCTCGCCTTTGTCGGGTCATCATTCCGGAATGACAATGCTTTAGCGGCTGCGAATCCGGCGACACCCAGCGGAGTGACTGCCGCTTCAGCCCCGCCGGCCACCATGACATCGGCCTCACCCCGTTGAATCAGACGGTACGCATCGCCGATGCAATGATTGCCCGTGGCACACGCGGTCACCGCGCACGAATTGGGGCCCTTGGCTCCTATCCGAATCGCCACTTGCCCGGAAGCCAGATTGATAATGGTCATCGGGATGAAAAATGGAGAGACTCGGCCTGGCCCCTTTGCCCTGAGCACATCGTGATAATGTTCAATCGACCCAAGGCCGCCGATCCCAGAACCGATATACACCCCAACCCGCGTAGCCTCTTCCGGAGAGACCTGTAATCCTGCATCGTCCACGGCCAACTGCGCTGCACCGACAGCGTAGTGGATGAACGTATCCATCTTCTTGATCTCTTTTTTTTCAATGAATCGAGCCGGATCGAAGTCCTTGACCTCACCCGCAATTTGAGCATCATACCCGGTTGGATCAAACCTCGTGATCCTGCCGATACCGGACTCGCCGGCACAAATGGCCTTCCACGTCTTCTCGACTCCGGTACCCAGCGGAGTCACCAGCCCAAGACCGGTGACGACGACGCGCCGAGTCGGCTGATCTGCTGCGCCTGCGCCCATGGTTAAGACTTTTCTTTGATGTAGTCCAATGCTTTCCCAACCGTCAAGATCTTCTCGGCATCCTCATCGGGGATTTCGATCGAAAACTCTTCTTCGAGTGCCATTACCAGCTCGACTGTATCGAGGGAATCTGCACCCAGGTCTTCAACGAAAGAAGCCTCCGGTGTGACCTCGTCTTCTTCCACGCCCAGCTGTTCGGCAATAATTTTCTTGACTCGTTCTTCTACAGTGGCCATCGATCTGACTACCTCCTTCCCCGGTATGCTCTCACCTGCGCCGCCACACGGGGATCTGTGACGGCCATTTACTCACGAGATTCGCTGTCTTTATACCATCAACATGCCGCCATTGACGTGCAAAACGTGACCTGTGATATAGGCGGCCTCTTCGGATACCAAGAAACGCACCGCTGCGGCAATATCCGCCGGCGTGCCCAAGCGACCCAATGGAATCTGCTTCAATAACGTGTCCTTGACGTCGGCGGAAAGCCCATGGGTCATTGCCGTATCGATGAACCCCGGCGCCACGGCATTGACCGTCACATTACGGCTTGCGTATTCCCGTCCAACGGTTTTGGTAAACCCGATCACCGCGGCTTTCGACGCGGAGTAGTTTGCTTGCCCCGCATTCCCGATGACCCCAACAATCGAGGCAATGTTGACGATACGACCATACCGCTGCTTGGTCATCGGCTGCAAGACCGCCTTGGTACAGTTGAACGTACCGTTCAAATTGATCTGAAGGACCAGGTTCCAATCCTCGTCTTTCATGCGTAACAATAAGCCGTCACGAGTGATGCCGGCATTATTGACCAGGATATCCACCTTTCCCCAAGCCTTGATCACTTGTTCGACCATCGCCTTGGTGTCACCGGTATCAGCCACGTTGACCTTGAGGTTCAACGCCTTTCTTCCGTTTTTTTCAACCGCAGCTACGGTTTCTGCGGAACGGTTGGGGTCAAGATCTGCAACGGCAATGTCGGCCCCCGCTTGCGCCAATGCTTCAGCAATCGCACGTCCGATGCCCTGAGCGGCACCGGTTACAATTGCGGTTCTCCCTTGTAGTGACATGGCAAACCTTTCCGATAAGGCGTTAACAGCCGAAAAAACGGTTCGTCGCTTGGTCTCTCCTCAGGACCATCCCCGGTCAGCTCACCGCCTGGATTGTCGTATCGAAGGATTTGGGATCGTTGACATTCAAGATGCGCACGTCAGGCATAATCCGCTTGATCAAACCGGTCAACACTGTACCGGGGCCGACTTCCACAAAGGTCGTCACCCCCATGTTCCCCATGGCATGCACCGTATCTTCCCACAAGACAGAAGAGGGTAGCTGGCGAATCAACGACGCCTGAATCTCCCCAGCCCGGCTGATTGCTTTTGCCTCTGCGTTATTCACGAGCGGTGCACTGAGATCCGACCATTGAACCGTACCAAGGTCCTTGGCTAATCGATCAGCGGCTTGCTGCATCAATGGCGTATGAACCGGCACACTGACCGGTAACGGAATAGCCTTTTTGCAGCCTTGTTCCTTCGCCAACGCGATGGCGCGCTCCACTGCGGCCTTCTCACCGGCAATGACAACCTGCCCCGGTGAGTTGAAATTCGCGGCCGCAACAACTCCCACGGGCGAGGCCGCACGGCAGACGCCTTTCACCACGTCGGCAGTCAACCCCAACAGGGCCGCCACAAGACCGGTTCCAGGCGCAACGGCCTCGGACATGTAGCGACCGCGTTTCTGAACCAGACCGACAGCATCGCGAAAGGCAACCCCACCAACCGCAACCAGCGCGGAGTATTCACCCAAGCTATGGCCTGCGGCTGCAATGGGCTTGATCCCAACCGGTTCAAGGAGCCTCCAGGCGGCAATGCTGCTCACAAGCAACGCCGGCTGAGTGAACTCCGTCCGATTAAGCCGTTCAGCCGGTCCGGTAAAGCACAACTCCGCCACGTCATATCCCAGAACCGCGGACGCCTCATCGTATACAGCTTTTAATGAGGGGTGGGCATCGTAGAGAGCTTTTCCCATACCGACCGATTGAGACCCCTGTCCAGGGAACACCACACCGATTTTTTGCGTCATGGGGCGTTAGATATCTTAGAAATCCCGTGCAAAGTCAACGGGAAAAGTTTTCACAAGCCGTCTGCGCACATGCAGACGGAATCGACTCAGTACTCCTCTTGACTCTCAACAGATCCTCACCTACCACCTGATGACGGCCGACGCCCACGTGAGTCCTGCTCCAAAAGCACCAAGCATCACCAATGAACCAGCCTTCACGCGTCCCACACGAACCGCCTCATCCAGCGCAATGGGGATGGAGGCCGCCGAGGTATTTCCATAGCGATCCACGTTCAGAAGCACCTTCTCGACCGGAAGACCCAGCCGTTCGATCACCGCCTTGAGAATTCGTATATTGGCCTGGTGCGGCACATAGAGGTCGACATCCTCCACCCCAAGATTATTGGCGGATAAGGTCGTCCGAGCAATTTCCTCCAGTGTTCGAACCGCGACTTTGAACGTTTCATTTCCCTTCATCTTGATATACTGAAGGTGCTCCTCAACCACCTCTTCGGACAAGGGTGTACGTGAACCACCACCTGGTACCATGATCAGGTCGCACAATGTTCCATCGGAGCGAAGATGTGTGGAGAGGATTCCTTGCTCTCCGTCGCTCGCGCTGACAACCACCGCTCCGGCTCCATCTCCAAACAACACACAGGTATTACGGTCGGTCCAGTCCGTGATCGCGGACATGACTTCCGCCCCGATCACCAGCACATGGCGCATCCCGCTCTTCACATAGGCATCTGCCACAGAAAGCGCATAGACAAACCCGCAGCAGGCAGCCGACAGATCACACGCCGCTGCTTTCGTCGCTCCAAGCTGATGCTGAACGAGACAGGCCGTGGACGGAAGCGGGTAATCACCCGTACAGGTGGCGACTAAAATCATGTCGAGATCGGTCGCCGACAACCCTGCCGAAACTAGGGCCTGCTTCCCGGCCTGGACCGCAAGATCCGAGCATGCCTCACCCGTTGCGGCAAGACGCCGCTCACGAATACCGGTTCGCTCACGAATCCATTCGTCGGATGTCGCGACCATGCGCTCCAGATCGGCATTCGTCAACACCTTGGCCGGCGCGTACGAGCCGGTTCCCGAAATGCAGGCTTTCATCACCCTGGTTCCACTAGCGGATGGGAATGACTTTCCTCAATGTCTCGTTGGATGAGCTCCCGCACCCTGCCCTCAGCCATGCCCTTGGCCCGTCGAATCGCATTTTTGATCGCTTTCGCCGATGACCGCCCATGACAGATCATCGTCACCCCATTGACACCTAGCAGCGGGGCTCCGCCGAATTCGGCATAGTCGATTTTTCTCTTGAGATTGGCCAGTGGCCCGGCAATCAAGGGGTACGCCAGTCGACCGAAGAAGTGCCCTGAAATTTCCTTCAGGAGCAGCCGCTTGATCATCTCGGCGACGCCTTCTGAAATCTTTAACGCCACATTGCCGATAAACCCGTCGCAGACGACAATGTCCGCGATCCCGCTATAGACATCACGCCCTTCAACATTCCCCACAAAATTCATCGCGCTGGACTTGAGTAGCTTAAACGCCTCTTTTGTAACCTCATTCCCCTTGCTGTCTTCCTCCCCGATACTCAGCAGCCCCACACGAGGATTCGGCTTACCGAGCAGATGCTTGCCATACTCGTTCCCCATCAAGGCAAATTGCTCGAGATGGGTGGCGCTACAATCCACATTGGCTCCGACATCGAGCATGATCGCCTCTCCACTCAATGTCGGAAGACTCGTAGCGATCGCCGGACGTTCAACCCCCTTGATCAGCCCCAACACGAAGAACGACGCCACCATGCTCGCCCCCGTGTTGCCAGGGCTCACCACCGCCACGGCTTCGCCGCTCTTGACCAACTCCGTCGCAACCCAAATCGACGAATCCCGCTTCTTTCGAGCCACCGCAGCAGGGGACTCGTGCATCTCAACAACCTGAGACGCGTGCTTGATGGACAGACGAGGGTCGTGACCAGATTGACGTTCACACTCTCGTTTTAGGATGGTTTCATCGCCGACAAGAATGACGTCGACATTGCACTCTTTCACGGCCTGTAGCGCACCCTCTACACAAGGTGCAGGGCCATGATCCCCCCCCACCGCGTCGAGCGCGATCTTCATGCGGCTTGATGTACTCACGGATGGCGTTGGAAAGACAGGCTAACCACGTGTCGCCCCCTGGGATCAGCTCTGATGGACTGACCCCTTCTCGCCACAGACTAGCTTCACCATGTTACGACCCTCCAAGGTATGATAGCTGGCGGTGCGTGAAGCATCCAAGCCATCAGGTTCGAAGATACGCCGGAACACTTGCCGCTGTGGGACGTCAACCATTGATTGACGGTCGGCTTAGGCTTCTTCGACTTGAATGACAGCCTTGCCCTTATACGTTCCGCAATTCAAACAGGTGTAGTGCGGGAGCTTTAACTCATGGCACTGTGGGCACATAGCCATCCCCGGCGGGGTCATGCGCAGTTTTTGGGTGCGACGCTTATCGCGCCTTGCCCGTGAATGTTTATGTTTTGGATTCGGCATAGTGACTCCTTCTTCCCCTCGATTCTGACCGCACTTCAGCGCTGTCCGGCATCCCTCAACTTCTCTTTCATCGTACGCAGCACCTCAAACGGGCCTCCCGATGGTTCTGCCCCGCATAGACAGGACCCTCCATTCAAATCGTGCCCACAGCGGGCACAGAGACCAAGACAGTCATTGGTGCACAACGGGTGCATCGGAGATGCCAGGATCACCTGTTCGCGCAACATCGGTGCGAGATCAAGATGATCACCCGTAAAGTAATAGAGATCGTCGTTCG
>JAOUGT010000151.1 GCA_029865485.1 Nitrospira sp. | reverse complement strand
TCAGAAGAGTCCAAGGACTATCGTCCGGAAATGTCTTGGCTGGCTGCGCAGCTCCGGAACGAAGGGGTGCCCACCTGGTGCATCGAGCCTCGTGAGGTCATCTTCACAGAAGAAGGCCTTCGCCTCCGTATTGACGGTACGGAGTGCGCCATTGCCGTCGTCTATCGGTTTTATGAACTATTCGATCTGTTGAACATTCCCAAGGCCGAGCTCATTCAATACGCCGGGAAAAAAGATCGGGTCTCCATCACCCCTCCTTATAAACCGGCCCTTGAGGAGAAAGCGGCCTTCGCACTCCTCCATCATCCCGTCTTGAGTCCGTTCTGGGAACAGGCACTCGGCTCCGACTGCTTGCAAAATCTGAGAACGATCCTGCCCAAGACCTGGCTGCTCGACCCCACTCCACTTCCGGCCATCGCCACGATTCCCGACCTGTCTGTGGGGGGCCGCGCTGTGGCACAATGGACGGCTCTCGAAGGGGCGACTCAAAAGGAACGCCAGTTTGTCATCAAGCCGTCGGGATTTTCCGAACTCGCCTGGGGGAGCCGAGGCGTCTCGATCGGACATGATCTGCCTCAGACCGAATGGAGCCAAGCGCTCCGCAACGCACTCGCCGCCTTCCCGACCACGCCCTACATCCTGCAGGAGTTCCATAAGGGACGAGTGTTTGAGATGGACTTCATGGACGAGGACCGGCAGACCATGGTCCGCATGCCAGGCCGCGCACGCCTGTCTCCCTATTATTTCGTTGCCGAGGGAACTGTGGAGCTCGCCGGTATTCTGGCCACCGTTTGTCCGTCCGATAAAAAAATTCTTCATGGAATGAAGGACGCCGTCATGGTTCCTTGCGCCGTACGACCCGCCGAAGCGGCTTAAGAGCCTCTACCATAAGAACCATGAGTAGCCTGCAGAATGTTCATAAAGGCGGTTGTTTTTCACCCGCCCACCCCATCGCGCCAGGACGCGACTTTCACCGACCAAGGCCGCACGCTCGTGCCTCGTTGTTCGTATCTCGTATTCCGCAAGCGAACGACACTTCACGAGATACGTTTCACGCGCTTAAAAATCGATGCAAAAACGAAGCTGGAGGACTTTTTCAACATCCTGCCAAATTGGGCGTTTCACTTTCTCACTTTTCCTGGTAGCCTTATGCAATCATGGCCATGACTCTCTTTCATGTCGACTGGTGTCCGGACTGCATTGTGGTTCTCCGTAAGCTGACCGACTTGGGATTGCCCTATGACGCCGTCGTCGTCCCGGATAGCCGACGGATGCGCACACAGGTGTATGACGTCTCCGGCCAATACTATGTACCAGTCCTCAAGGACGGCGATCTTGTGCTGACAGAAACCGCCGATATTCTGGCCTATCTGGACGAGCGCGCCAAAGCAGGCGACACAGATGCATCGGCATCGACTCAGTTTCAATCCCAAGCTCGCGCAACACCGGATGCACCACACCCGGACGACGAACATCCTTCTTGCCGGATCAACTAATCGCCAAGGACCTTTCAATGGAAGAGTGGCAACAAATTCTGGCAAAGAGCATCGTGAAGCCCAAAGACCTGGCCAAGCGGTTCGGCCTCGACGAACAAGAGATCGAAGCCATTGTCGGTCCCTACCCCATGCGCATTACCCCGACCGTCCTGGAGACGATCAAGTCCAAGGACGACCCCATCTGGAAACAAGTAGTCCCTGATTCGGCCGAGTTGGACGACATCGCGGCAGACGACGATCCGCTCGAGGAAGATCTCATGAGCCCGGTCCCCCACCTCGTGCACCGCTACCCGGATCGCGTGCTGCTCATGGTCACCAACCAATGTCCGATCTACTGCCGGTTCTGCACCAGAAAACGGCTGGTCGGGAAGCCTGGGTTTCTCAAGAAAGGTGAACTGGACCGCGCGATCCAGTACCTCCGCGAGCACAGGGAGGTGCGCGATGTGATCTTGTCCGGAGGTGATCCGCTGTTACTCCCCGATCATCTTCTTGAACGAATCTTCAAAGCGCTCCGGACGATTCCTCATTTAGAGCTGATCCGGATCGGCTCCCGAGTCCCTGGCAGCTTACCGCAGCGCATCACCGCTCGCCTCTGCGACATGATAAAAAAGTACCACCCCATCTATATGAATTTGCATTTCAACCACCCCGATGAGCTGACACCGGAGGTGAAGGCGGCCTGCGGCCGCCTGGCGGATACCGGTGTTCCACTCGGCGCCCAAACCGTCCTGCTCAAAGGCGTGAATGACGATCCGGAAATCATGAAACGGCTCGTCCATCAGCTCCTCCTTGCGCGAGTGAAGCCCTATTACCTCTATCAAGCCGACTTGACCAAAGGCACGAATCATTTCCGAACGACGGTCGAAACGGGTCTGAAGATCATCAAGGCACTCCAGGGCCATACCAGCGGAATGGCCGTCCCTCACTTTGTGATTGATGCGCCGGGTGGAGGTGGTAAAATCCCGTTGCTGCCCGACAATTACCTCGTCCACCTGGATGAGGACGGAGCTGTTCTTCGCAACTACGAAAATAAAACCTTCCACTATCCCCAGCCGAAGCCGGACGGTCGGCGAGAACTCCCCATGGTCGGTGTGGGCTCCGCTGTCAATGAGACAGAAGAAGCCTATGCGACGTGCGGTGACAGCTACCCTGATCGCGACGGCTATGCCATGTGGGGAAACAGCTGCGGCGGAGATGCGGACGAGCCGTGACGACTCATTCACCTCGAGCTGGGATCTTCCCCTATCAAGACATTAGGCGCTTGATTACCGCCGGAGCCATCAGTGCGGCTCCGGCGATTGAAGACCGCCAGATTCAACCAGCCAGCCTCGACCTCCGTTTGGGCCGAAAGGCCTACCGATTGATCAGCAGTTTCTTGCCGGAACTGTCGGCGATCTCCGCTCGCCTGAATGTGATGGATTTCTATCAGTCGGACCTCGTGATGTACGAGATGGATCTGAGCGACGGGGCCATTCTGGAAAAAGGCCACGTCTACCTTGTGCCCTTGCTGGAAGAATTGGCGCTCCCCAAAACAGTCCGCGCACGGGCAAATCCGAAGAGTACAACCGGTCGCCTGGATGTCTTCACTCGCGTGGTGACGGATCTCACGTCGGGATTCGATGAAATCCGAGCCGGCTATCGGGGGCAACTGTTCCTGGAAGTAGTTCCACGTTCATTTGCCATCAAAGTCCGCACCGGACAGTCGCTGAATCAAATCCGTTTTGTCAGCGGTGAGGCCACGGTTTCAGACCAATCCCTTCACGCCCTCCATCGGACGACCCCGTTGCTGTATCACAACATGACGCCCACGAAGCGCGTCGCCGGCCACGATGTCCGCGCCGAGCGAGGCCTGTTCCTTCGCATTGACCTCACCGGCGGGGATCAACGAGATTCCCGCGTGATTGGATACCGCGCGAAGAAGAACAGCCATGTCATTGATATCGAAAAGGTCGGGCATTATGCCGCAGCCGACTTCTGGGAGCCGCTCTACCGCCATCGTCACGACAGCTTGCTATTGGAGCCGGAAGAGTTTTATATCCTTGTCTCGAAAGAACGGATTCGGGTGCCACCCGGCTATGCGGCGGAAATGGTGGCCTACGAAGCAGCCTGTGGTGAGTTACGAACCCACTATGCGGGGTTTTTCGACCCAGGCTTTGGGTATGGATCAAAAGGCGAGATCAAGGGCACGCAGGTCGTCCTGGAGGTTCGTCCACATGACGTACCGTTTTTGATCCACGACGGACAAACATTTTTTAAAGTGCTGTATGAAACTATGATGGCGAACCCGACACAGCTCTACGGATCAGGCTTAGGCTCATCCTATCAGCGACAAACCCTCACACTCAGCAAACATTTTAAGATCTAACTATGGCTCCATCCGACCTCCCTTCTCATCACAACGAACCGACGCATCCCTCGCCGCCTTCCGATCCTGAGGAGCAGGGTGGAAATTCCGAGCACCAAATCCATGTCATCGGCCTGATGGTCGGTACCGCCCTGATGTTTATCGGGTTTCTCAATGTGTTTCTTTCCATCAGCGGCGGATTTGAGATCAATATCGTGCCGTTTCTGATCTATTTTGGCGGGCTCGCAGTCTGGGCCAATGCCGCCATTGAAACACCGGCTATCCGGTATAGTGTCATGGCCACGGCCATCGCGCTGGCCTTGGGACTCTTTCAATACGGTGAAGTCCTGTTTTGGCACAAACAAGTGCTGTTTTGGACTACGATCACCATCGTCATGTATTTCATGTTTGTCGAGCCCAAGAAGCCGACCACGTGAGTGTGGTGATGCCTGCGGAATGACGATCTCTGTCATCATTCCCACGCTGAATGAAGAACAAGCCCTTGGGCAGACATTGGCCCACCTCCCACCATCTCAGGCGCTTGAAATTATCATTGTCGATGGAGGCAGCAGGGATAGGACTCTTGAGGTTGCCAAGGCCTTTTGCACGAACATGCCCAGCGCGCACATTGTGGGAGCACCGACCGGGCGGGCACGTCAGATGAACGAGGGGGCAAGGGTCAGCCGTGGAGACGTGTTGCTTTTCTTACATGCCGACACCCAGATTCCACACGAAGCCCCTCGGATCATTGAATTGGCTCTGGCAAACCCGGCCGTTGTGGGAGGGCGATTCGATGTCCGATTCGATACTCATTCCGGTTGGGGGCAGCTCATCAGCACCTTCATGAACTGGCGCTCCCGCACCAGCGGCATTGCCACGGGTGATCAGGCGATCTTCGTCCGCCGACACATCTTTGAACGAGTTGGAGGCTTTGCAGATATCCCACTGATGGAAGACATCGACTTCAGTCGGAGGCTCAAGCGCGTTGGGCCCATGGCCGCACTTCGCCACACGGTTACCACCTCATTCCGGCGATGGGAACAGCAAGGCCCGCTGCGTACCATCCTCCTGATGTGGGTCCTACGATTTCTCTATTGGGCCGGTGTCAGCCCGTCACGCTTAAGCCGATGGTACAAAGTGGTCCGCTAGGCCGTGAGGAGTAAGGGGTGTGAAAGAGATGTCAGTTAGGCAATCAGAAACCAAGACCAACCCTTCTCCCAAATCGCCTGGCGCCTCACGCCTCACGCCTCACGCGGCCCTCGTGATCTTCGCCAAAGCACCTATTCCGGGCCAGGTGAAGACACGCCTCTGCCCTCCACTTATGCCGGACGAAGCCGCCACACTGCATGGCAGCTTCGTGCTCGACACACTGGAACGAACAAAGCTGGCTTCGACGAAACTCAAATTGCCGTTCGATCGGTACCTGGCCTGCGCGCCTTCGTCCACGCATGTGTTTTTCAAAGTTATGGAAGAGCGGCAGGGGGTGAAGGTGATCAATCAAGTGGGTGACGACCTCGGTGCGCGCATGCACCAGGCCTTCGAGGCAATATTCGCACGAGGCTACCGGCAAGTCCTGATCATCGGAACTGATGTTCCCACACTTCCGCTCGACCATATTAAGCACGCGCTCACCAAGCTGGAACAGTCTGATGTTGTCCTCGGTCCCGCCCAGGATGGTGGCTATTATCTGATTGGCCTCAAACGGCCGGTACCAGATCTTTTCATCGATATTCCTTGGTCCACTGATCAGGTCCTCAGACTCACACAAGACAAAGCGGCGACGGCTGGACTCAAAACGGCATTGCTTGAACCTTGGCGTGATGTGGATACACTGGCTGATTTGCAAGCCATCATTGATGCCAACCGTGCCGATTGCAAGAAGCCAAAGAACGAACGAACATTTTCAAATCGTACCGCTGGAGTATTGGAAACACTCGCCAAGCGGCTTCGTTCAAGAGCATAATCGGACAGACAACCGTGTAGAGGATATATGGATCGACAGGTTGCAGTCATTACAGGGGGGGCGAAAGGCATCGGCCGTGGAATCGCGCTTGATTTGGCAGCGCGACAGTGGAAGATCGCCTTTTGTTATCGAACTAGCGACGCCGAGGCCAAAGCGACGGCGCAGGACATCATGGCGCAAGGGGGGCAATCGCTGGCTATCCGCTGTGACGTTTCCGACCCAGTGGCGGCCAAAAGCCTGATTGCACAGGTCGAACAAGAATGGGGACGAATCGACGTGCTCGTAAACGGAGCCGGCCCCTACCATCGCATCAACCTGTTCGACGAAACCATTGACGGCTGGAACGAAATGTTCGCCGGCAACCTCCATCCGATTTTCTACCTTGCGCGAGCGGTCGCTCCGGGCATGAAGGCCCGCATGGCCGGCCGTATCATCAACTTCAGCATGGCCAACGCCGATCAAATGGAAGCCCAGCCCGACGTGACCGGCCACTACATCGCGAAGGCCGGAGTCCTGATCCTGACACGCACCCTGGCAAAATTGCTGGCACCCTACGGCATCACGGTCAATGCCATTTCGCCAGGCTTCATCGACTCGGGCAGCGCGCCCCCTCAAGAACTTGCCGCCATGACCAAACGCATCCCTGCCGGCTATATCGGAACGATCGATGATACGGTCGCTGCGGTTCGCTATCTGCTCAGCGAAGAGGCCCGCTACGTCAACGGAGCGAATATTCAGATCAGTGGAGCGTGGGGAATCTAGAAGAGGAGAACCTATGCGATCAGAGCAGGAACGCGAAGCCCATCGGCGATTCGTTCAAGCCCTTCAGCATGAGCACGTGACCTGCGTGCAGCCCGGCTGCGGCGGGGCGATGGACGTGGCGGATCACTCTCCACATGGTGCTCGTATCAAGACCTACGAAGCAACATGCGAACGGTGTCACACGTCAGAAAAGATTACAGGCAAGGAGGAACACCAGCCCGCATGGGATGTCGCTTCGATCACCATGATGGCGGAGATGCATCTCCTCCACGAACAGCCGACCTGCTCATACGACGACACGCCCATTACCTTCATCTCATTACCTAACCCTCGCCGCAAGGCCCGATACCGCCTCCAATGCTACTACTGCGGGCGACACACGGAGATGAATTGGCCCCCACCGGAAGCAAAACGGTGAGCTATCAACTGGAATGACACATGACACAGTCCCCCTCAGACGAAATCTTTCGGAACGATACTGATCCATAGATGTTCGGCGTATTGATTCGATCTCATGCCTGTCATATAGTTACTCTCGTTGTCCACACGGAGGAGGGAAACAGATGGCGACTCTGAACATTAAGGAAGAAGCCAGAAAGCTAGTGGAAAAACTCCCTGCAAACTCTACCTGGGAAGACCTCGTACACGAAATTTACGTCCGTCAGGCCATTGAAGCGGGATTGGCCGACAGCCAAGCTGGCCGAACGACCGATGTCGAGCAAGTGAGATCCTCGTTCCGGCTGTCGGCGTGAACGTTCATTGGACCGATACCGCTATAAACCATCTACGAAGTATTCATGCCTACATCGGCCAGAGTTCACCTGAGTACGCCCTGAGAATTGTTGATCGCCTTACCAGACGCTCCCAGCAAATCGCTGCGTTTCCAGAGTCTGGCCGCATCGTCCCGGAAGTCGATCTCCCTCAGATACGGGAAGTTCTGGAAGGCCCTTACCGAGTCATCTATCACATCAAACCCGACCAACTGGACATTATTGCTGTCATTCATGGATCGCAACAAACACCATGGACCACATAGGCTGTCGCCATACCGAAATGAATTGGCCCCCACCGGAAGCAAGACGGTGACATCACAGAGCCATCGCTACTGGACATGACAGTGTTCAGTACCCGGAGATGGCCTTTTTAATGAACTCACCGAGCCTCCTGAAATACACCACGCCGCCTACGTGATACGTCGTGTTATGGTCGGCACCCTGAATCACGTACCATTCCTTGGGTGGTTTGGCCGCATCAAAGACCTGGCGTCCCAGGTCCATCGGAACGAGGTCGTCCTTGTCTCCATGGATGATCAGCTTTGGGAGGGACAGGTGAGGGAGACGGTCGATCAAGCGATGCTCAGCTCCAAGCAGCCAATGGACAGGCAGCCCACCGTAGTGAACTTTCGCCACGGCCTCGATTGAGGGGAACGCTGATTCCAGGATCAGCGCTGAAGCCGGTCGTTGTACGGCTAATTCAGCTGCCACGGTCGTCCCGAGAGACCGGCCGAATAGCACAATCCGTTCTGGACGAATTTTTCTCGTGCGCGTGAGATAGTCATAGGCTCCATACGCATCATCGTACAGTCCCCTCTCGCTCGGACGGATCGCCTGACTCCTTCCATATCCGCGATAATCGAACAAGAATATGGATAGGCCGAGTTGGTACAACAGTTTCAGATTCTCCAGACGGTGACTGATGTTTCCCGCATTGCCGTGGCACCAGAGCACGACAGGACGATCTGCCGCTGCTTCGACGTACCACCCGAACAAGCGCACCCCATCAGCAGCCTGAAACCAGACTTCTTCCAACGGCAGCCCGCTGAGCCTTGCCCAGTCTCGGTCTTGCCAAGGTTCAGGATAGTAGACGAAAAATTGATCGAGGAGGCTCATAGACGAAGAATACCGGAACCGTCTCAGAGAAGGAAACACAAGACCCATCCAAGCCAGCTATTTCCAATGCACGCAAAAAGTGATGGTTTCCTTGTCTCATTGTCTAAACCGCGCTATAGCTCATGCGTCAACCACCTTGCACCGTACCCAGCTACGTGGAGGATGTGAGATGCTCAAAGCCGGTTCCAGCCTACTCTGTGGACTGTTCGTGCTGCTGACCCTGTATGTGCTGCTGACCCTCTCTGGG
>JAOUGT010000150.1 GCA_029865485.1 Nitrospira sp. | reverse complement strand
CCTAGGCTTGTCAGCGCTGGCAACGGGCGCCTCTTGGGTCTGCTATTTCCGCGCACTGCAGGTGGGTGAGGCTTCCAAGGTAGCTTCTGTAGATAAGTTCAGTCTGGTCCTTGTCGCATTATTCGCCTTCATTTTCCTTGGCGAGCGCCCGTCCACAAAAGAATGGCTTGGCATTGGCCTCGTGGCCAGTGGTGTTCTCGTCTTGGCATTCAAGCGGTAGTCGCATCTGCACTGCTGATCGCTCGCGTGAGAGGCGAGATTGAAACAGGTCGGGAGTCTTTAGGAAGGGTTTGAGAAGCAAGATGTCAGCGACAGACTCTCGACAGGACTGTTTGACAATTCTATGATGAGCGGCACGTTGAGCTACCTAATCACTTATTTGGGGAGTTCATCGCTATCGATAATGACCCGTCCCATATCCAGGTCCACCACCGAATCTCTGCGTCGGGTGTCCGAATCCATGACCAAAGCTCTGAGGGCGTTGATCTGTCGCGCCACCGTAGTGCTGAGCAGGATGTCCTGGTCCACTGCCAAACCCGGGAAGATGTTGGCCTAGACCATTGCCCAAGTTCTGGGAAAGATACTCTGACCCATGACCAAATCCATGACGAGCTGGGCCCAGTCTGCTGCCGAATCTCTGGGGGGGATATCGGAGTCCACGACCAAATCCCAGAGAAGGGTAGTATTGAGCACCGCTAAGGTCTTGAGGAAGATAGCTCTGGAAGGGGTTGTTTCGCATGGAACCAATTGGAGCGGTATAGTCGTACCAGTCGGGTGAAAATGGTGGCGGTGGGGTAGAGCTCGGACTCTCGACTGGGGTGGAGTAGGTTCTTGTTGGGGCAATTGTTAGAGCGCCGAGTGTCATGGGGCGACAATCTGGGTGCTCCCTGTTTGTATAGAGGATGGTACCGGAGGGATCCGGACATTGATAGACATCTGAGTCGGAGGCGGCTGCCAGTGACGGGAGCGAGAAGGTCAGCACAGTCACCAAGATTTGAAGTGGTCTGCTCATTGCCTACCTCCTATCCTGAATGAAGGACCATCGGTTTCCCTATCCATAACTAGAGTGTACGACTCACCATACCCCGATGCTATGCGGCTTTGGAGGGGCTTACAGCTACGATGTCTTGGGGCAGGCGCTGGACGGGTTGGCAGCCGTTGAGTGGGTACGCTGGTGGGTCGGCTTGAATTCAAATCGGAAGTGTAACGCAGGTCGCGACAAAAGGACTTGGGTGGTTCGGTTCGGTCTGGTGCGGCAGACTGTTCACCTGTAGTGAAGAGGAATCTGCCATGTCCTCTCAGCATCGGACCTGAGAAGGCATGGCAGATGATTGCCACGATGCAGGTCCTCAAGTGGTCCATTGTGGCCCAACTTGGGCTGGCCTGAGTACCATCAGCCGGGAACTATGGCGAAAGTATAGGGTCGGGAGTCTTTAGAAAGTGTGAAGAATAAGATGTCAGTACCAGACTCCCGACAGGATGTTAAACCCATGGTCTCTCTGTTTACCCGGCCGTAACAGTCTGGGCCTCTCGCACCGCCAAACTCTTGCGGCGGTTGGTGGCAATGGTGCGGTCGATCATGGCGCCGCAATTGAAGCATTTCCAGGCATAGAAGACGACAAAGAAATCCGAGAACCGCTCCAGCCTCATCATCCCCTGACACTTCGGACATTCCATCGGTTCCTCCTTGGGTGGTTAGGCTCACAACTGCTGATATACGCAAGCAAGAGCTGCGCCATAATGCTGCGCTGTAGTTTCCAAGGAATTATTTGATACCTAACTAAATATACGTTATAGAGTTACAAGCTATTGACGGTGGGAACGAGCAAAAGTGTCAATGTTTTGGCCAAAGGGGATCGTGGGAGTATTCAGTTGGAGGCGATTCGTGAATCGTGGGGGGGGCAGGAGGGAGTTTAGATCGAGTGGCTCTCCAAGGTTGGATGTTGAAGAGATAGTATGGGGTCAGCTCCTTTGTTTGACCACATGACGACGCAGAGGAGCAGTTCTTCTATCGATTCCGGTATTTCAACCGCTTGAGGGCTTCCTGATAGACCGCAAGGTCTTCTCGCTTTCCAATGGCAACGACTTCGACCAGGATTTTTTGGTCAATGATTCGGTACACAATACGGATTGATTTCTTTGCTGCGTAGAGTTTGTAGTAGCCGGTGAGGTCGAAACCTGCTCGATTTCCGAGATGTTCACCAAGCCGTGGAGCGGTTTCTAGTTTTTTGAGCTGCTTTGCAACCGGTTCTTTCAGCGATCCGTCAAGCTGTCGAAAGTCCTCGGCAGCTGCGACAGTGAGGACGACGCTATACCGCAAAACGTTGCTCCGTCAGCAACGCCTCCAGTTGGATGGTTTTGTTCACTTTCTTGCGCGCCCGCTGTGTAACCAGGCGATGGATCTCCATGTGCTCCAGGAGGTCGAGCGCCTTCGCCATTTTTTCATAATCATCCACCGGCACGATCACAGCTTCCACCTGATTGTTTTTGAGTACGACGACCCGCCGACGATGTTGGGCTTTCAGATCGGTCAGCACTTTCCCAAAGGACCTCGCGACTCGAGATGCACTGAGGATCTCGTCCTTCTTGTATGCCACGGCCATGGGTTACCTCAGGGTTTAAGTGATGCGTAGAGTATAACGCATAATTATGCGCAATCATAAGGTTAAGATCCTATGGGGACAGGAATTGAATCAGGTAGTGATGTTTTCTGAGTATCCCGAGAGTCGAGCGACAGCCAGGTTTCTCTTACGGCTGATTCTGAGCGGAGGATCGGTAGGTGTAATAGAGCACAAGTCCGGCCAGGATCGAAACGAGAATCCCGAATCCCATCTGTGCGTCGAAGCTTACTGGACCGATGTAGATCTTATACAGTTGTAACAGCACAACCGGCAGACCCACGGCTAGGGCGAGCGCAATGATGTGCCGTCGCAGATAGATCGGCTCGCCGGGTTTTCGTCCACCGCGTCCCACTGCTACTACTCCTCAATCGTTGAAATATCTCCGGGATCCTGCCCGAGTTCTTTCGCTTTGAGCACGCGACGCATGATTTTCCCTGACCGTGTTTTCGGGAGTGACGAGACAATATCAATTTCAGAGGGGACTCCGATCTTCCCCAATTCTTTCAAGACCTGATCCTTGATCGACTTAATCAACGCCGGACTTTCCTGCTCTCCCTGTTTCAAGATGATGAAGGCCTTGATCGATTCCCCAACCGTCTTGTGGGGTTTGCCGATGACGGCAGCTTCTGCGACGGCTGGGTGACTGACCAACGCGCTTTCTACTTCAGCCGTGCCGAGCCGATTGCCGGCGACCTTGATCACGTCATCGGCGCGGCCCATGAACCACATGTAACCATCCGCATCTTTGTGGCAGACGTCACCGGCCGTATAGCAATTGGGGATTGTGTTCCAGTAGGTCTTGTACCGTTCCGGATCCTTGTAGATGGTGCGCATCATGGAGGGCCAGGGTTTCTTGATGACGGCAAACCCACCGGCGTTGGCAGGAAGACTCTTGCCTTCACGATCCACGACGTCAGCTTCGATCCCGAGAAACGGTCTGGTCGCCGAACCTGGTTTGAGAGGAACGGTGGGCAGGGGAGTGATCAAGATGGAGCCTGTTTCCGTCTGCCACCAGGTGTCCATGATCGGTTTGTCTTCGCCGGTCACTCGATGAAACCATTCCCATGCTTCCGGGTTGATGGGTTCACCGACGCTGCCGAGGATTCTGAGTGTTGAGAGGTCGGATTTCTTCGGCCAGTCTTCACCATAGCGCATCAGCAGGCGGATGGCGGTGGGGGTCGTATAGAAAATCGAGACCCCGTATCGTTCGATGAGATCCCACCAGCGGCCAGGGTTTGGATAGTCCGGTTTCCCCTCTGCAGTCAGTATCGTGGCGCCGTTGAGCAGCGGCCCATAGACGATGTAGCTGTGGCCCGTGACCCAGCCCGGATCAGCCACGCAGAAGTACACGTCCTCGTCTTTCAAGTCGAACACATACTTCGTCGTCAGATAGGTGCCGACCATGTAGCCCCCATGGACGTGGACGACGCCCTTGGGTTTACCGGTCGTTCCGGATGTATAGAGGATGTACAGCGGGGTTTCTGCATCGAGTTGCTCCGCGTCGCAGACTGCCCGTTCCTGCTTGACCCATTCGTTCCAATCGAGTTCCTTCGGAGCAGAGAGCGGTGGCCCAGGTACTTGACGGCGCACCACGACCACATGGTCAACGGTGGGGCAGCTCTTGAGTGCCTCATCGACCACGGGTTTCAGGTTGATGACCTTGCCACGATCAAAGCCGACATCGGCTGTGATGACAACTTTCGCCTCCGCATCGTTCACACGACTGGCGAGGGCCGGCGCACTGAATCCCGAGTAGACTACACTGTGGATGAGTCCGATCCTGGCGCACGCCAGCATGGCGATGACCTGTTCGGGAATTTTCGGAAGATAAATGGTGACTCGGTCACCTTTGTGAAGTCCGAGTTTCTTGAGGGCATTCGCGCAGCGGTTGACCTGTCGATAGAGCTCACCGTACGTGAAGACGCGTTCCTGGTCATTTTCGCCCACCCAAATGAGTGCGACTTTGTTCTTCCGCCACGTTTTGACATGGCGATCCAGGCAATTGTAGGCGATGTTGCACCGTGCACCGACAAACCATTTCGCCCAGGGATAGTCCCACTCCAAGACCTTGTTCCATGGCGCGAACCACTCCAGCTCCTTGGCGGCATTGCTCCAGAATGTTTCCGGATCTGCGATGGATTTCTTGTATTCGGTCTCGTAGTCTTTGACATAGGCTGCAGCGATCGTCTTGGCAGTCGGCTGATAGGTTCGACTTGCTTTCAGCAGGGTCTCGATCTGGTCGCTCATGGGAGGTCTGTCTCCTTCTCAACGCAGTCCAGTGCAGATGGGCATTATGGAGAAAGTTATGGATACCTGCAACCATGCAAGGAATGTGAAGTCCGATCGTCGAGGCAGGGCGAGTGCTTTCATTCAGTTTCTTGACACAGACTATGGCTGGCGATAGGCTCACAGCCCCAACGATGAACGTTCCACAGAGGTTGATGATGATATCTGCTTGGATGATGTGTATGAGACCGGTCATGCTGGTTGCCTCTCTGATTATTCTGCTGTCGCTCCACTCTGTGCCAGAGGCAGCGGCTCAATTGGGAAAACCGGAAGGGCTCTATTACAAGTCCTGGGCGATCGTGATTGGCATTGAACAGTATGTCTTGGCGCCGTCGATTGCGGGAGCCGTCAAGGACGCCAGAAAAGTGGCGGAGGCGTTTCGGCAATTGGGATTTGATGAAGTGGTCGAACTCTACGACAAGGATGCCAGTTCCCGACGCATGCAACAGCTGCTGAACGATATGCTGCCGAGAAAAGTTGGCAGGATGGACCGGCTTGTTCTTGTGTACGTGGGCCATGCCGGGGTGATGCAAGATTCAGAGGGGCAGGACCGTGGCTACCTTGTTCCGTTTGATGCACCGGTCAATAGCTCGGCGAAATCCATCACGGTCGAACAGTTGAAAGAATTTTCCCGCCGATCCGCTTCGAAACATACACTTCTCATCCTGGATGCGCCGGTCTATGGCTGGGAGACGACCGAAGCTCCAGGGCTCTCACTGGAAGGACGGATGGCGCCAGAGTCCGATACAGATCGGCGGGCGGTACAAGTCGTGAGTGCGGCAAGTCGGGGAGAGGCTGTCGGTCGTTCCGACCAGGGCAGTCGACTTGTCAATGCCTTGCTGGGTGGATTGTCCGGTGCAGCGGATCTGGACGGAAACGGTTGGCTCATGGCTTCCGAACTGGGGAGCTATCTGGTGCGCCAGGTCGAGGAGGCCTCGGGTGGATTACAACATCCATCGTGTCTTCGTATCGACGGTGATGGCGATATGGTGTTGGTAGAAGGCAAAGCCTCCAGAGGGTCAGCTGTGAAATGACCCTCCTGGGTCAACCGAGCTCCTGCAAGCAGAACCAGCCGTTGTGGCTATCAACGGTTTGTTAGCCGTGTTGATAAACATATTCACGATGTTGAGAACGCACAGTATTCTAGGTCTCCAACGGAAGCAGAGTGGCCTGCAGGCTGTTCAGAAAGGCCGTCCAGCAAGGCCGCAGCGAACGAAGAGGCGAGTCGTACTCTATGCCGTACGTTGAGCCTCTGAGTGATGCGAGAACGCCGCTGGCGGGCTTTCTCAACAGCCTGGCGCTAGCCCTGTTCCCCTCCCTTGAGGTATCCCAGACCAATCTTGACCGCTCGACGGGTGATTTCTGCCCAACGAGCCTGCGGATAGGCTGAGAGCACGGCAGCTGCTTTAGGGTCTTGGATCTCCAATGAGAGAATTTTGATGATGCCATCATCGATCTGGATATCTGCCACAGCGCCTCCTTGGTACTGTTCCGGAACTTGAGTGAAGTATGCCTTGCATTGACTGATCAAAAATCGCATGCTAGCATGATTCCAACATTTTTTCTCGGGATGTTCTACGTACGGCGTATCTACCTATTTTCAAGGAGGGGTGTATGATCAGGTCACAAGCGACTTCCTCAAGACTGGCCGGCCTCGGTCTTGCTGTCCTTTTCATTATGGGACTTGCCGCTTGTGGTGGACCGCCGAAATGGGTTCAGAAGGGGTCGGGCGCCTTCAACGAGAAGGACAGCAAGGCGTTCTATGGAGTAGGGGCGGTCTCCGGAGTACGGAATGCGCCGCTCGCCTGGGAGACGGCAGAGAACCGTGGAAGGGCCGAGATCGCCAAAACGTTTGAAACCTATACGGGCTATCTGATGCGCGACTATGCCGCATCCACCACGGCAGGAGATTTTACGCGCAATACCGAAGAACAGAATGTCGAACGAGCTCAGAAAACGATCACCACTGCGACGCTCAGTGGGGTCCGAAAAATTGATCAGTACATGGATTCGAAGACCAACACCTACTATGTCTTGACCAAACTCAGTTTGGAAGATATGAAGAACAACTTGGAGCAGGCTCGGGAGCTCAATTCCCAGGTTCGGGATTTCGTCAGAAGGAACGCCGATCGTTTGTTCGAACGGTTGGAGCAGGAAGAGGATAAGCGAGGTGTTCGTTAACGTAGCGGGTGCGAATGCGGTTCTCACAGGGAGGGGACTCGTGATGCAGAGGTCTCGCGCGGCGGTTGTCGTGATGGCGGGTGCCGTTCTGGTGCTGTCCGGATGCGGACATGAAACCAAGGTGACACGTGTCGATGCCGGGGTGGTCACGGACCTGAGCGGGAGATGGAACGATACGGACTCCCGGATGGTTGCCGAAGCGATGGTGAAGGATGCGCTCCAATATCCATGGCTTGGGAATTTTGAAAAGTCGAATCAGCGTCAGCCCGTCGTGGTGGTAGGGACTGTCTTGAACAGCAGCCATGAACATATCAGCGTTCAGACCTTTATCACGGATCTAGAGCGAGAACTCACCAATTCACAAAAAGTTACGTTCGTCGCCGGCAAGAGCGAGCGTGATGAGGTGCGAACCGAACGAAAAGAGCAGGCTATCTACGCGCGTGAAGATACGCAGAAGGCTCCTGGAAAGGAGACCGGGGCCGATTTTATGATGAAGGGCACGATTGCCACCATTCTTGACGAAGCAGACGGGGCGAAAGCCGTGTTTTACCAGGTGGATCTTCAGATGATCGACCTGGAGAGCAATGCCAAGGTGTGGTACGGACAAAAGAAGATCAAGAAGGTGGTCGAAAAGAAACGGACAGTCTTTTAAGCTCTCGCGGAATTCGTTGAAACCATTCCTCTCACGCTTTGCCCACGGGGGATCTGTGCGGTGGAGCGGTATCTTTCCCGTCTCGTTAGTCCTTGCCGGTTGTCTTGCATTCCTCTCGACCGGATGCGGTCCCTCGGTTAATCGCTATCTCCTCATCGAACAGAGCCTCCTTGCCGGTAATCCCCAACAGGCTGCGTCGATCGTCGAGCAGACGAAGGAAGAGTATGGGACGAAGGGGCGATTGCTCTATGGGATGGACCGTGGGTTCATCTTGCAGATGGCAGGACAGTATCAGCAAAGCAGTGCGGTGTTGGAGCAAGCCGAAGAAGAGGTCGAGCGGCTCTACACGAGAAGTATCCGTACCGAGACAGCCGCCTTCCTGACCAACGACAATGCCTTACCCTACGAAGGGGATGCCTATGAGCATGTGATGATCAACGTGGTCAAGGCACTGAACTATGCGGCTCAAGGCCAAATCCAGGAGGCGCTGGTCGAGGTTCGACGGATCGATCATCGACTGAATGTGTTGGGTGACAGAGTCAAGGACCTCGACAAGTATCGCAATGACGGATTTGCACGGTATCTGAGCGGCATCTTGTATGAGGCCGCCGGAGACCAGAACAACGCGTTTATTGCCTATCGAAACGCGTATGAGGCCTACCAGGCGATGAAAGGATGGTTGAGACTCTCACCTCCTGTGTCTTTACAGGCCGATCTCTTGCGGACTGCCGAGGTGCTTGGCCTGAAAACCGAGTTTGAGAGTTATCGCCAAGCCTTTCCCGATGTGACGTGGACCCCCATATCGTCTTCCTCCGGAGAAGAACTCGCCCACGTGATCATGATCAGCTATAATGGCCGCGCTCCAAGAAAGGAAGACATGTTTTTAGACTTACCGATCAGTCTTGATGCCGTACAGTTAGTTTTGCTAAATAGAGGAGTTTTCCGAGGACCATATCAGAGAGATCGGGTGGCGGA
>JAOUGT010000149.1 GCA_029865485.1 Nitrospira sp. | reverse complement strand
CCTTCGCGTAATCTTGGACAGCATGAGGAGGCACGAACGTGAACACCCGTCATCCCTCGTCCAAAACCCGTATCAAATCACGTGGGCTGCCACCCGGTCTCGGCTATCTTGGACAGCAATGATATGGATTCGACATTTGATCGCCCACTCACGATCCCTTCATCTACAGAGGGAACGAGAATTAGTGTGGTTGCGTACGGGTGCATTCTACCTATTCGCCTGACAAAGGCAAGACACCGGAACGGCTGAGACGTTAGGGGGTATTGAGGATGTGGAGACGGGTTCGGAGGGACTTCCTCTGACGGGCAATCGATTTTACTCGTGGATCATCGCGCGAACCTCTCGATCCAGCGCCGGCACTTTGTGCTGGACGATATCCCAGACAATCTCCGCATCGAGACCGAAGTACTCATGAATCAGAATATCTCGAAGCCCTGCTATTTTCTTTCACTCGACCGCTGGATGCTGTGCGCGCAGATACTCGGGCAGGTTTTTGACAGCCTCACCAATGACTTCAAGATTGCGGACGACCGCGTCAATCGTCTTCTCGTCTTCCAAGAACTCTGGTTTAGCAAGGCCGCCGGTATATTCCATGATCTTTCGAGTCGCCTCGAGAATATCCTCCAGATAGACCTTAGAATCCCGTGGCATAGATGGTCTCTCGTTGAATCATCGGCAGGAGACGCGGTTTGATCGCGCCGAACGTCACCAGATCCACGCGGGCATGAAACAGCTCTTCTAGAAAGCTCTTGAGATCCATGTACGCGTCGAACGTCTTGTCTGAAAATTCCACGACGAAATCAAGATCGCTCCCTGCAGTGGTCTCGCCCCGCGCGCAGGATCCAAATAGGCCCAGCCGACGCACCCCCAACTTTCTCAGCGCCGCCTGATTCTGTTCAAGGAGCAGCAGGACTTCTTCTCGGGTTTTCATCGCTGACTGACTTCCTCTCTTCGACAGCGCGAACTGGCCGTCACCCTAATGAACATAGCTGGATTCTAGCATGGCAACACTTATTCGACACTATGCATTTCTTCCCTGAGGTATCGAATCCTTTCCGTCTCAAGAGACGTAAACCACGCGGTCTTCGCTTGCCAGAGCTTGTTAGATTTCGTTCACCCTGAACGCTTCGACAGGCCTACCCTGGGTAAATCGAAGGGCTCATGGTTCGACAAGCTCACCACGAGCGGAGATCGGGACAATTCTCCATCATTGAACCAACCTCCACCACTTGCTACCATGATCGGTCACTCTGATGCAGGAGCGATCACCGTGCCGAACCCTATACCCCCCAAACCCTCAACGGATCACCTCATCATTGAAGGGGCCAGGCAGAATAATCTCAAGAACGTCTCGCTACAGATTCCCCATAACAAAGTAACAGCCATTACCGGCATATCCGGTTCCGGCAAGTCCTCACTGGCGTTCGACACGATCTTTGCCGAAGGCCAATGGCGCTATGTCGAGTCGCTCTCGACCTACGCCCGGATGTTCCTCGACAAAGTGGCCCGCCCTGATGTCGATCGAATCCTCAACGTGCGGCCAGCCATCGCCATTGAGCAGAAGAACCAGGTGCGCACGGCCCGTTCGACGGTCGGCACGACGACAGAGATTGCCGATCTCCTCCGCCTGCTCTTCGCCAAGATCGGCAAGCCCACCTGTCCAGACTGCAAGCAAGAGGGCCGTTCGTTTCAACCAAACACGGTCGCAGACGACCTGCTGACGCGATGGCCCGATGCCCGAGCGATGGTGCTCTTTCCCATTGCCACCCCTTCGTCGAAAGAAGAGGCGGCACTTATCCAATCACTCCTGACGCGTGGATTCACCAGGCTCAAAACGCAAGACGATGTGATTGACCTGCACGAGGCTGGAGCGGTTCGTCTCCACAAATCTCACCCGCTCCATGTCGTTCTGGATCGCCTCGTGCTCAGAGAAGACAACCGCACGCGACTTGTCGAAGCGATCGAAACGGCATTTCGTGAGGGAGAGGGCCGCTGTTCCATCGACATCATCGACCATGGACGACAGTCCTACAGCACCAGCTTTCTGTGCCAGAGCTGTGGCCGTATGTTTGAGCCTCTACGGCCGATTCTCTTTTCGTTCAACCATCCCCTCGGCGCCTGCCCCGAGTGCAAAGGCTTCGGCAATGTCCTGCGGTACGACCCAGAGCTGGTGATTCCCGATCAGACGAAGTCCCTTTCCGAAGGGGCCATCGAACCTTGGAGCAAACCCAGCTCGGCCTGGTGGCAGAAGCAGATGTTGACCGCAATGAAAAAGCATGGCGTCAGCGTTGAGACTCCCTTCAAATTCCTGCCGGAAGACCATCAACGTCTGCTTTGGGAGGGTGCCAAATCGTTTGATGGGATCAACGACTTCTTCGAGTACCTCGAAGGCAAGCGGTACAAGCTCCACGTGCGCGTCTTTCTCAGCCGCTACCGCAGGCCATTCGATTGCCCCGGCTGCCATGGCAGCCGCCTGAAACCCGAAGCACTCTTCGTGAAGCTCGCCGGCAGTGATATTCACGAGACGACAGAACAGACCGTCGAAAGTCTTTCCACATGGATCGAATCCATTCCCCTACGCCAATCCGAACAGGAGATCGCATCCGACATTCTCCGACAACTCAAGGCCAAGCTAGGCTTTCTCCAGCGCGTGGGCCTGGGGTACCTCACGCTCAACCGACAGACCAAAACCCTTTCCGGCGGCGAAGCCCAGCGGGTGGCCTTGGCAAATCAACTGGGCTCGCGACTGGTCGGCACGCTCTATGTCCTCGACGAACCGACGATCGGTCTCCATGCCAGAGATACAGATCTCTTGGCCGGGATCCTCCGTGATCTTGCAGCCACCGGCAATACCGTCGTGGTGGTTGAGCATGACCGTCGCATGATTGAGTCAGCAGACTTTCTCGTCGAGCTTGGCCCTCAGTCCGGCGAAAAGGGCGGCGAGATTGTCTGTGCGGCGCCAACGAAAGAATTTCTCCAAGACCGTCGTGCGACCACCGCCCGATACTTGCGCGGGGAGGAAGAGATCCCACAACCTCGCGCGCGTCGAAATGGGAACGGCAAGATGCTGGTGCTCGCCGGAGCGACCGAACACAATCTGAAAGACCTTTCCATCCGTATTCCCCTAGGCATGTTGACCTGTGTCACCGGCGTATCTGGTTCCGGGAAAAGTACGCTGGTTGAGGAGACGCTCTATCGAGCCGTGGCCCGAGCCTTTCGTGTGGCATCCCTTCCTATGGGGCAGTTCAAAGCGATCAAGGGTATTGAGTACCTCAAGGGCATCCGCCTGATCGATCAACAACCGATAGGGCGTACGCCACGATCGAACCCGATCACCTATCTGAAGGCCTTCGACGAGATCCGTCAGCTCTTTGCCGCGGAACGGGAGGCCCAACAACAGGGACTCACCCCAGGGCACTTTTCATTCAATGCCGCTGGTGGCCGCTGCGAGCGCTGCGAGGGAAGCGGCGTGGAAAAACTGGAAATGTACTTCTTTGAGGACATCTATGCGCCCTGCGAGGTCTGCGAAGGCAAACGTTTCAAAGCAGATATCTTGAAGATTCGTTACCGGGGCAAGAATGTCGCCGAAGTCCTCAACATGACGGTGGAAGAAGCCCTCTCCTTTTTCAACGGGAGCCTGAAGCTGCAGGAAAAGCTGCATCTCCTGACCTCGATTGGCCTGGGCTATTTGCGGCTTGGGCAGTCGGCCACAACACTCTCCGGAGGCGAAGCTCAGCGACTAAAAATCGCCGCTGAACTGAAGGACTCATCTGCTCAAGACATGCTCTATATTATGGATGAGCCGACGACCGGCCTGCATTTCGATGACATCAAGAAACTCCTTGCCGTCCTTCACAAACTCGTGAACGCCGGCAATACCCTAGTCGTGGTCGAACACAATCTGGACGTGATCAAGTCCGCCGATTGGATCATCGACCTCGGCCCAGAAGGCGGCGCCGCCGGTGGTCACATCGTGGCCGAAGGCCGACCGGAACAGGTAGCCAAGGTGGCTGCATCGCATACCGGGCGATTCTTGGCTGATGTACTCCGACCACCGGTTCCCACCATCAAGTAGCAAAGCCGAACAAGTGTACAGCGCGGTAGGCACGGCTCATTTGTTTGATATCGTGGTGAACCCAGCTCGACAGCCAATTCTGATAGGTCAAGGCACACATCTGCGCATCCGCCTCACCACACAGCTGTTGAACCACCAGATGCGCCGCCATCATTCCTGACATGATCGCCCGCAGGACGCCGTGTGAAGAAGACGGATCCAAGACTGCTGCAGCATCGCCGGCAAGAAAATAGCCAGGCCCAGCGACAGCCTTCGCCATTCGCCATGTAACATCCGCACTACGAGAAGGTTCGGCGTCAAGATCACGCAGACCATGTGGAATCCATGTGGGGCCTGGTCGATTGTGCGCTTCGGTGACGCGGGTCCACTGAAACCGATTCGGCGCGACCTCAGCAATCCAGGTCCACCCCTCGCGGTCTGAGCGAATCGATGGAGAGGGATCACCTAAACAACCGGTGGCATACCCAAGTCGCGCCACTAATCGAGGTGAAAACCTCGCGATTGGAAGGCGAAGCTGTCGTGCGAGCACATGAGCACTCCCGCTGCAATCGATCACATACGTTGCTTCGACTGGCCCGTCGGATGTCATGACGCCGGCAACCTCATTGGATGCATTGAAACTTACTCCTGACACTTTGGCTGCCAGAATCTGTGCCCCACGCGAACACGCACTGTCGAGTAATCGCTGGTCGAAATCTGCACCTATCGCCTGATAGCCTTGCCATGGGCCATTCGTATCCGTGCCATAAGGCACAAATTGCATCGCCCCCCCCCATCCTGCCCACACACCCAAGTGTCTCAGGTATCCAGCTGACTCTAGCTGATGCGCGACACCCAACTTGGCTAACAGTGGTTCAATACCAGGGTGCAATGTTTCGCCAGGGCGAAACCGTGGGAACCGCTTCTGCTCAACAATCGTGACCGGGATCTGTACATCCAGGAGAGTGAGTGCGGCGGCGGACCCTGCCGGGCCTCCACCCACAATGACGACACTCATGACACGCGCGACCACACGGCTTGGTTCGCTCGTTTACGAAGCGCCGTATCGATGCGTGGACCGACCAAAAATACTTGTCGATCTTGGATTGGAAGAAGGCTGCGACGAAAATCGCTCGGATGCGGGTGCTCTGTCTCTTCTCCTCCCAGAATCATGTCGATCCGATAGACCTCTCCGCTTAAAACGGTTGAGGTATCCAATTGGGCACGCTGTAACTCCGGGTCCCCCGCGCTGATCTTGCGGAAGGATACGACGAAGCGCATGTTCCGGTCGCCACCGACCGTGCTGTAACACTTTGCGATCGCTTGCATTCTTAGCATGTACTCTTCACTTGAAACCTGCGCGGTCAATCGTGGAGTAAATCGACCCTCGAGAGCATGCTTGACATAATCCACATGGAGAAATTTCTCGCAGTCCAAGAATTCCTCTCCGTTGAAGGTAGTTACCTTGGGTCCGGTCACACCGTCCCACGGAAGCGCACCTGCTTGCCCGATCTCCTCATCAGTAAGCGGTGCCACCGTTGCGCGCAGGTTCGGATTTCCCGTGTTCGGTGACATGGCTCTGGAAGCATCCGGTGCCACGGCCGGCCAGAACGTACTGAGTGCGGCACATAATTTTGTATCTTCCGGGAAAGGACTTCCCAACCCATACGCGGCTAAGTGTTGTACTTGAGTTCCGGCCACCCGTGTTCGATCGGTACTGACGTCCCAGCCAGGCGCAAACACCCCAGCGCAATCGTCAGGCAGACACGAATGCCGATCGGCATCAAAGGATTGGGGAATCGTAACGCTGCCCGGCGCAGGCCCTAGAAGTGACACGATAGCCGAAATCGTTTTCTCCGCAGCGCTAAACCGGTTCCCGGGCATCTGGAGATTTGCGGGAAGCCGCGTGTCGCACAATGGGACTGGCGGCACACCCCAGAAGTTATCAGGAACGCGTTCAAACAACTCACGCTGGCCGGCTGAGGTGAAAAAGTCTGGCGCCGCAACCAACGAGTAACAGGGAACCACCGAGGCCGCGACCTCCGGTTTTCCGGTCAGCGCCGACACCGTCGCGCTAATCTGACCATCTCCGGTGAAATCCACGTAGTGGAGCGCTCTATAGTTCCCTGTCGACACAGTATCGTTCACATCGGGCCTCAAGGGATCGTTGTTAAGATCAATTAAAGCGCCGTTACGTACTTGCGTCCGGGCATGCACATAAGCCGGCGCGGGACGTATTTCAGATCCATCCACGCCTGAAGTGGCTCCAGGCTCGAGCGCTGCAAACGTTTTTTGCCCAGGCGGAACTCTGTAGGTCAATAACTGTCCGTTCACCGTAGCCGGCTCAATGAGCCTGGGATGAGGCACCGGCGTGACTATTCCTGCGCCCAAAGACGTGTCTGTAGACAGCTCTGCAATTCCAGTCGAAAATTGAAACGGGGAGGTGGCGGGAACCCGCGCCATCCGTAACGTGACCGCACGGGTCCGTCGAATTTTGTCGTTGTAATGAAACGCCGATAGCTCAACCTCTAGATTGAGGCCGGCAAGGCACTCTGTGCCGTTGAACAACTTATGGATCGGAACCCAGAAATCCCGAGTACTGTCACCGGGCTGAGTGCGCATGATCGTGACATCATCGCTTCCTTTCCGTTTCACCGCGAGAAACGCTGCAAACCTGGACGGACATACACGAAATGCAAAGGGGTCGTCCGCTACCTGGGCCTGAAACCCGCGGTTCCGTGCATCATAAAAGGCAGGCCGTGTGCCCACCCGCGACACGCCGGTCCGAGAGAACACCATATCTGCTTGGCGCCCTGTGCAGGTATCACGGGCCGGCCGATACTCATAGGCGAACAACACCACCGACAGGCGTTGGGAACCGGTCAACCCAGCCTTGGACTTTAGACTCTCAAGTGTTGGCGGCTGAGCGCCAAATACATAATTCTCCACCATCTCAATCTCTTTGAGCGTCGGAAAGCCACTGATTCCCGCCGTCACATTTGGCGACGCCAACGCATGGTACAGAAGGCTACCGGCAGGAGATCCTGCCGTGATCGCTTTTGCACCAGAAAGCGAAAAATCAGTAAACCCCGTCACAGTCCGATCAATGCTTGTGAGCGTTTTTGTCAGTTCCGTCTTAAGCGCAACCTCCGTGGGCTTCACAATATTGAGTTGTCCCCCCGTAACCTTCAACAGCAAGTCCTGCCAACCCAGCGGAGCGAGTCGATCGCACACGACCTTCACATCATCGATCAGTGCCATACCAAAATCCTTTCACGGAGAATAGAGCCCACAGAGGACGCGCCAAACGAAAGGTCCGCCGCGCCCCCGGTGGTCTCGCATGATAGCTTCAGAAATTAGCAGTATGGTTTACTCGCTGCCAGATCCTTCTCCAACGTATTGATGCTGACATGCGGCCATCGTATTGGACCCGGCAACCCATCTCTGCGAGGGAAAAAGTCCAGTATGACCACCTGCAAATATTGCAGTCGCATTCTCGGATTCCCGTGTTTATCTTTGTCTGCCAGCTCCTGAATCCAAAACGTGGATTTCATTGATGCCGCGTTGGCCTGCCTCACAACAAAAGGAATGTTCAAAATACCGCCGGTTGGAGTCGTGGTATCAACGGTCAGTGTTGTTGTTTTCACAACATTCACACCTTGATTGGCCAGCTCAAGTAGTCGATGCGGGTGCACGGGATCGAATCCCGGGAAACCGGGATCGGTTACCGTTCCCTTGAACGGGCTGCCAGGTTGGCCCGGAATCGTCGTAAAGTTTTTATACGGAGCTAAGTAGCCATTTCTCGGATCGGTCAAGTCTTGATTGACTCCTACCGGCAAACCATTAACGCTAGGAATTGTCGAGACTCCATTGGATGTGCTGCTCTTGCCAAGAGCCAGCACGGAGTCTCCGTGAGGAATGGTCGCGAGCCGTGCGATATCCAGCCCCTCAGGGTTTTCATTGGTGACATGCAACCATAAGCCCGGCTCATGGTGAATTCCACCACCAATAGCACCCCGTTTATTACTTTGGGGAAAGTCATCAACGGCAATTTGTTGTATCGTCTGCTGATAGTCCAACGCCCCAAGCAGTTGATCTGTATCGACTGCAGGGATATTAGACGCCTGAATTCCCCGATTAGGCACCAGATTCTTTGGATCGACATGTTTAAACTTGAGTTGCTCATTATATTGGTTGACCAGCAACCTATAATTGAGGGCGAAGGAAGGAGGAGGAGGGTTCGGGTTCGGGACCGGTTCCGTCGCGAATGGCAGCGCGATCATATTCCATCCCAGCCCCTCGCTCTTCCACACTCCAAGAAGTTGCTTTAGCGGTCCAAGATTCGTTGGCATTGTATATCTCCTTTGTTTGTACTTTGGATGAACGTTGTCTGATTCGATAGTCAGCAAGCACGGTGCCATCTTTGAAGGACAGTATTGAGCGCACCCTGATCGTCGCTATAAGCTCTTTATTTTCGGTGCTATACGTATGATCGCGTGGTCCTCTTCGCGTGACGCCCATCCCCTAAACTCAGTTGCCTGTATCAGAAGAGATTCAGGTCCTGTATCGGAATAGATTCATACCCCGCATCCAATCCGGCACGTCACGAGAACAACTCAACGCAGCATTCACGTACCGAAAGGGCAACGGGAAACTCGACATAACACCGCCCGTGGTAGGTATGGCCAATACATGACTGCGTACGACACTCGTCGTGGCACAAGATCGGCCATAGAAGATACGGAGGGCTAG
>JAOUGT010000148.1 GCA_029865485.1 Nitrospira sp. | reverse complement strand
TCGGTAAGATGGTCTGGATCTCATGTGGCTAAGGCCAAGGATGGGTAGTCGCTATAGCCGTCCGGTCCGCCTCCGTACAACCGACCATAATTGACTTCGTTAAGCGGAGCCTGTTTTGCGAAGCGTTCCACGAGATCAGGATTCGCGATGTATGGACGACCATAGACGATGGCATCGGCTGCATTGCTCGCGACCGTCGCTTCGCCACTCTCGCGGGTGTAGCTCCCATTGCTCATCAGGGCACCCTGAAACTGTCGCCGGGCGATCTGTAAGATAGTTTGTTCTTCCGGCAGGGCGTGATTCTCATGCCGGATTTCAAGAAATGCAATCCTGCGTCGGCTTAACTCCTGAGCCACATAGGTCACCAGGGCATCTGGTTGGCTGTCAGCCATGTCATTGAACGGGACAAGAGGCGATATCCGCACGGCGACTCGTCCGGCTCCCCAGACGCTGACGGCGGCATCCGTCACCTCCAGCAGAAACCGAGCACGGTTGGGCACTGACCCTCCATAGGCATCCGTGCGGGCGTTCACGCCGTCGCGGAGAAAGTTATCGATCAAATAGCCATGGGCCCCGTGGATTTGCACCCCGTCAAACCCGGCCACCTGCGCGTTCTTTGCTGCGAGCCGAAACATCTCCACATACCGTGGGATTTCTTCAGTACGGAGCGCGCGGGGCACTTCGTAGGGCTTGTCGCCCTGAGGGGTCTGGGTCATCTTATGGCGGATCGCCTTGCCGCTACTGGAGACAGGTTGTTCGCCCTCATTCAATAGTGAGTGCGCGGCGCGACCAGGATGCCAGATTTGCATGAAGATGCGGCCACCCTTGGCATGTACCGCATCTGTCACGCGCTTCCAACCGGTGACGTGCGCAGGGCTATAAATCCCGCCTTCACCCATGAACGCACAGGCATGGACATCCACCATCGTGCATTCCGTCATGATGAGCCCGCTGGAAGCCCGTTGAGAGTAGTAGTCCACCATCATGTCGTTGGGGACGTGGGTGGATCCGGCTCGCACGCGGGTGAGGGGAGCCATAACGATGCGATTTGGGAGGAGCAGTTCTCCAACTTGGAGTGGGGTAAATAATGTCGGCATTGGGCATTCCGTTGGGTCAAAGGTGAATCGTGGTGAGAGAACCTATCTATGAGGGAATTATTCGAGAAAGCTAGCGGTAGGCGAATACGTCCATCTGAATCGACTTGATCGGTTTGGCCTCCCCATGCACCATTCGGCGAACTCGCTCCGTCGTATCTCGACTGAACACCGCTTCACCGCAATGGAGGCACACCATTGCCGGGATTTGCTCAACTTGCACCGGTTTGCCATCTATGTCAAAAACCTCGCTGATGCGCTCTTCACGGCTCTCAGTTTTCCCGCACACGTGACACCGGAACATGGCTACCTCCGTTTGGTGTAATCATACCACTCTGTGGGATCCGGCTGATAGATTGTAATGATCTTCAGCAGGTCAGAGTCCGTGCGAGAGACCTGAATGTGTAACGGACGGTCTGCTGCGGTGAAACCTAGCAAGAGGCTACTGGGTGTGTACTTGTCCTCGGGATAGTCTTCAATAATTGAGGCTTGAGCTCCAGCCTGCTGGATTTCTACGTCGCTGATGTTTCGCTCAACCGCACGTTTAAACGCATGATGACTGAATTCGAATTCACCAGACGAAAGTTGTCGACGAATGTTATCCAGTGTTTTCATCAGGTACGTTGCGACTATAGCGAAAGCCTTGATTCAGTACAACATGATGGGGTGAGGGGATGACTATGTTCGAGGCTTTTACCGAATTCGCTCCGCCAGCTCTTCATGCACTGAACGACGGTGGCCAACGGCCATCAGGCGAATGATTTGGGTGCGCTGATGAAAGGCATAGACGATGCCATAGCTCCGCTCGATCTCAGATGCTCTCGTCCTTGAGATCAGACTAGGTTTCCCCTAGCTGCTTCGGTATAATCCCCCGACAGATCCGTTCACCCTGCGAGGAGATGCGTATGTCCGAAAAAGACGACAAGAAGCGCGCACTGGACTTGGCCCTGTCCCAGATCGAGAAGCAGTATGGGAAGGGGGCCATCATGAAGCTCGGCGCTGAGGAGAAGGTCGATGTCCCGGCCATTTCCACCGGTTCGCTCGGTCTCGACATTGCCCTTGGGGTCGGCGGGCTTCCACGCGGACGGGTGATTGAGATCTTCGGCCCGGAGGCTTCGGGGAAGACGACGATGACGCTGCACTGTATCGCCGAGGTCCAAAAGACGGGTGGGGTCGCCGCGTTTATCGATGCCGAACATGCGTTGGATCTGACCTACGCAAAGAAGCTGGGGGTTCAGGCTGACGATCTCCTGGTGTCGCAGCCCGATACCGGTGAACAGGCGTTGGAGATCGCTGAAACATTGGTGCGGAGCGGAGCAATTGATTTGATTGTGGTCGATTCAGTCGCGGCCTTGACGCCGCGGGCCGAGATTGAAGGGGAGATGGGCGATGCCCACATGGGGCTTCAGGCGCGGCTGATGTCACAGGCCTTGAGAAAGCTTACCGGCGCGATTTCAAAATCGCTGACGACGGTCATCTTTATCAATCAAATTCGCATGAAGCTCGGTGTGATGTTCGGCAATCCGGAGACGACGACCGGCGGGAATGCACTCAAGTTCTATTCCTCTGTCCGCCTGGATATTCGACGGGTGGAATCCATCAAGGAAGGTCAAGAGGTGATGGGGAGCCGGGTCCGTGTGAAGGTGGTGAAGAACAAGATGGCGCCGCCCTTTCGGCAGGCGGAGTTCGACATTATGTTCGCCGAGGGGATTTCCAAAACCGGCGAACTTGTGGATATGGGGGTCGACAAGAAGATCATTGAGAAGTCCGGTGCCTGGTATTCCTATAAAGGAGAACGGATCGGGCAGGGGCGCGACGCGGCTCGAGAGTTTCTCAAGAATAATGCCGCCGCCGCTCGTGAGGTTGAACAGAAACTGCGGGAGGCGGCCGGCGTTCCTGCACGTGGAGAGAAGAAGGCTGAGGGGAAAGCTGAGCCCAAAGAGGACAAGCCGGTTGCGCGAAGTGAGGAAAAGCGGGCTCACCGGTAACGGGCGAACGGTGCGGGCTCGCCCTCGCGCCACACCTGCAAGCCTGGACGAGGTGATTCAGCTCGCGGTTCGTTTTTTGGCGCAGCGAGATCGGACGACTGCTCACGTTGAACGGTTTCTCCTCTCACGGGGAGTTGCCTCCGCTGACATCCAACAGACGATTCGTCGCCTGACGAACCTCCGGTACCTCGACGATCTTGCCTATACCCAGAGATGGGTAGAGAACCGCCTGGTGACGAAGCCGATGGGCCAAGAACGGCTGAAGGCAGAATTGCAGGCCAAGGGAATTTCGGATGGCCTGGCCGATCAGGTGCTCACACAGGTCTTTCGCGGTGAACACGAGGAGATCGTTGCGCATCGTGCCCTACAGGGAGCACAGCGTCAAGGGCGTCGGATGGCTCCCGCTCACATGGCGCGGTTCCTCCATCAGCGGGGTTTCAGCGACGAGGTGATCGATCGTATGATGACGGAGTTTATGAGAAGTGAGGACCTGGTCCATGAAGACGAATAGTGCAGCTGAGTTACGCCGGGCCTTTGTCCGGTATTTTGAAGAGCATGGGCATCAGGCCGTGCCGAGCGCCTCTCTCTTGCCGCAAGCCGATCCAACCTTGCTCTTCACCAACGCCGGGATGAACCAATTCAAGCGGGTATTTCTCGGCGAAGACACGCGTGCCTATGCGCGAGCGGTGTCGGTTCAGAAGTGTTTGCGCGCGGGGGGGAAGCATAACGATCTTGAGAATGTCGGCTATACCAGGCGCCATCACACCTTCTTTGAAATGTTGGGAAACTTCTCGTTCGGGGACTATTTCAAAGAAGACGCGATTGTGTTTGGGTGGGAGTTCCTCACGCACACCGTCGGGCTTGCCAAAGACCGGCTCTGGGTCACGATCTTTCGAGAGGACGATGAAGCAGATCGTTTGTGGAGAAAGATCGGTGTACCGTCCTCGCGCATTGCGAGGTGCGGTGAAAAAGATAACTTCTGGCAGATGGCGGATACCGGTCCCTGCGGCCCCTGTTCCGAGATCCATTTCGATCAAGGGGCGATTGTTCCAGGCGATGATCGGCCGAATGGCGAGGGAGACCGAGTCATCGAGATCTGGAATCTGGTCTTCATGCAGTACAACCGCGACGCGTCCGGAACCCTTCATCCTTTGCCGAAGCCTAGCATCGATACCGGGATGGGGCTAGAGCGGCTGGCGGCAGTGGCGCAGGGTGTCTACAGCAATTATGACAGCGATCTCTTTACCCCATTGTTAGCGGCGATTGCTGAGCGGGCCGGCATCGAGTATGGCAAGAAGGAGGCGTCGGATCGGTCCATGCGGGTCATCGCCGACCATTTGCGCGCCGTGACGTTTTTGATGACGGATGGGGTGTTGCCGTCGAACGAGGGGCGTGGGTACGTCTTGCGGAGAATTCTGCGTCGCGCCGCCAGGCATGGCCGACTGCTCGGGATCGTCGAACCATTTCTGCATGAGTTGACTGCCGCGGTGGTGAGCCAGATGGGCGGGACCTATACGGAGGTGGCCCGTGCGGCGAACACCATCACCGAAGCCACCCGTGGAGAAGAAGAGCGGTTTATTGCCACGCTCGATCAGGGGTTGCCGATCTTAAATGAGATGATTGAGAAGACGCGAGCTGCAGGGCAAACAGTCTTAGCTGGTGGGGATGTGTTCAAACTCTACGATACCTACGGATTTCCGATGGATCTCATCACCGAGGCCTGTCGCGAACAGGGCATGACCGTTGATGAGCCGGGGTTTGACGCAGCGATCGATGAACAGCGGACGCGTGCCAGGAAAACCGGCGGGTTTGAGCAAGACACGGCCCGCCCGGTCGTCGCCGAGTTGGCGAAGCAGATGGGTGGGACTCAATTCATCGGCTATGACCGTCTGGAAGGTGACGCACTGCTCCGTGCGATTCTCAAGGGTGAGCAGGTGGTCAAAGAAGCCAGAGAAGGAGACGAGGTCGAGGTCGCTCTGGATGTGACGCCGTTTTACGCCGAAGGGGGTGGGCAAGTCGGAGACCGCGGAACCCTGTCGGGGCCGGAAGGGTTGGTCGAAATTACCGATACCACCAGACCTGCGCCGGCACTTGTTCTTCATAAAGGGACGGTTCGCCAAGGGCGCATCCGTGAAGGCGATCAGCTCCACCTGACGGTGAATGCCTCCACCCGCCAGGATGCGGCACGGAATCACACAGCGACGCATTTGGTCCATGCGGCTCTGCGTGATTTACTTGGCCCGCATGTGAAGCAATATGGCTCACTGGTCGGCCCCAATCGGCTTCGATTCGATTTTGCCCATTTCCGTCCCTTATCCTCTCGCGATATCGATGAGATCGAATCGACGGTGAACGAGGAGATCAGAAAGAACGAATCGGTGTCCACCGAGGTGATGAGTATTCAGGATGCCGTGGCCAAAGGCGCGCTGGCGTTCTTCGGGGACAAGTATGGTGAACAGGTTCGGGTCGTATCGGTGGAATCGTTCAGTAAAGAGCTCTGTGGAGGGACGCATTGCCGGCAGACCGGTGAGATCGGGCTCTTTCGAATCGTGTCCGAGACCGGCGTGGCAGCTGGTGTGCGACGACTCGAGGCTCAAACCGGGAGCGGGGCCTACAACCATGTGAAGGCCCTCGAGGCCGAGGTGCGACAGTTGTCCGACCTCCTCAAAGTAGGGCAGTCGGAGATCGTGGCACGCGCGAGAAAGCTGCTGACACAACTCAAGGACAAAGAACGCGAATTGGAAGAGGTAAAACTGAAGATGGCCGGAGGCGCGGCGGCTATCTCACACGTCAAGACCATTGCGGGTGTCGCGGTTCATGTGCAAAGGACCGATGGATTGGACACGACGGCGATGCGCACCCTGGCCGACCAATTGCGGGACAAGCTGAAGAGCGGCGTCATTGCGCTTGGCGCCGAGGTCGAGGCCGGGAAAGTCTCGTTGCTCGTGGTCGTCACGAAAGATTTGATCGGCCGCCTGAAGGCAGGGGAGCTGATTAAGCCGATGGCGCTCGAGGTCGGCGGGACGGGAGGTGGCCGTCCGGAAATGGCCCAGGCAGGAGGGAAAGATGCCTCACGTCTGGATATGGCGCTCGAAAAGGTTTTTAGCCTGGTCGAAACCGTGCTCCAGCAGTAAACTCTGATGGCAACCAGGATCTTAGCCCTCGACTATGGAACCAAGCGGATGGGCGTGGCGCTAAGTGACGAACTTGGGTGGACCGCTCAACCACTGGAAACGTTTGAGCGGAGGACCCTTGATCGGGACCTCGCGCATATTCAACAGTTGGTGAGTGAGCACGATGTCCGCGAGGTGTTGATCGGACTGCCGCTACGACTTAATGGTGAAGAAGGCCCGGCAGTTCAGGCCGTCCATCTGTTTGTCGACCGGCTCGGCGAAGTCTTGTCGGTGCCCATCGTCATGTGGGACGAGCGGATGACGACTCGATCGGCGGAAGAATTATTGATCGCCGCCGATGTCAGCCGAAAAAAGCGCAAGGGGGTTGTCGATCGTGTGGCCGCGGCCATTCTTTTGCAAGGCTATCTTGAAGCCAAGACGGCTTCAGCCAGCACCGGCGCGGAACATGGCTCGGTGCAAGAGACAGAGGAAGTGTGGGTAGAGTCATCGTCAACCGACCAATCGCATGATGGTTCGTGGGATCCTCATCACCGCCGTCACTCTCGTCGTCCTCGCCGGGGTGGTCGGGTATCTCATGATCCGATGGGCTGAAGCTCCCGTTCTGTCTGAGGCCGACCATCCTCAAGAGAAGATTGTGGTGATCCCCGAAGGGGCCACATTCAACCAAGTCGCAACTCTCCTTGAACGGGAGCAGTTGATCAGAAGCCGCTCGGCCTTTCTCCTACTGGGGAAATCACAGGAGGCGGACCGCAAGATCCATCCTGGAGAATATGCGCTCCATGCCGCCATGCCGCCGGCAGAGATGCTGTCGAGGTTTCTGGCCGGTCGCGTGGTACTGCATGCCGTCACGATTCCCGAGGGCTATGCGATGAATCAGATTGCTGATGTTCTGGAAGAACATCACATCGCCAAGCGCGAGGAGTTTCTCAGGCTGGCGTCAGACAAGTCGTTCGTGAAGACCTTGGGTGTGGATGCGGACTCAGCGGAGGGCTATCTGTATCCCGATACCTACCGGTTTGCGAGACCGACGGCAGCAAAAGACGTGATCAAAGCGATGGTGGATCAGTTCGATCATGTCATGACCCAAGAGTTGAAAGGGCGGGCCAAGGAGATCAATCTTACGGTGCATCAAGTCCTGACCCTTGCCTCAGTTATTGAAAAAGAAACGGGGACAGGAAGTGAACGGCCGCAGATTTCAGCGGTCTTTCATAATCGGTTGAAGAGACACATTCCGCTCCAGAGCGACCCGACCGTCATCTATGGGTTGCCGAATTTTGACGGTAATCTCCATAAAAAAGATCTCTTCCACCCCAGCCCCTACAACACCTATCGGTGGGCGGGGTTGCCGCCTGGCCCGATCGCGAGTCCTGGAGCAGAAGCGATTCGCGCGGCCCTCTATCCCGTTCCATCCGCATATCTGTATTTCGTGTCTCGGAACGATGGGACCCATCAATTTTCCGCCACACTCGGTGAACACAACAAGGCGGTGGAAAAGTACCAAAAACGTCCGTTCCGAAAGGAACGGCGTTCGCAGACATTCATGGTTCCAAAGAGCAACGTGAGTCATCACGAAAAAGGAGTCTCGTAGCGCATGGCACGTTGGAATCTACCCGCACTGATCGACCATACCGTCCTGAGGCCGGAGGCGACGAAGCAGGATGTGCTTCGGCTCTGCGAGGAGGCGAAGGCCTATGGGTTTACCGTTATCTTTGTCCCGCCCTGTTATGTTGATGACGCGGCCGCCGCGATCGCGGGCACGAACATTCGGCTTGGGATCCCGATCGGATTTCCGCTGGGTGGGCATACGACGAGCACGAAAGTGGCGGAAGCGGTCGAGGCGGTTTCTCGTGGGGCCCGCGTGTTGGATATGGTGCTGAACGTTAGCCGACTGAAATCCGCCGACCACGACTATGTGCGGACCGATATTGCTGAAGTCGTGAAGGCGACCCCAGGGGTTGAGCACAAAGTCATCCTTGAGACCTGTTATCTGACTCAGGAAGAAAAACGAACCGCCTGTCATCTTGTCGTGGAGGCCGGAGCGGACTATGTCAAGACCTCGACAGGGTTTGGAGCTGCCGGAGCTACCGTCGAGGATGTTTGTTTGATGAAGCAGACCGTAGCCGGAAAGGCCAGGGTCAAGGCATCAGGTGGCATTCGGGACTGGAAGACCACGCTGGCGATGCTCGAGGCCGGGGCGGATCGGATTGGCACGAGTGCCAGCCTCGCGATTCTCAATCAATGGCATCTATCGGTAGGCCAAGGCGGATAGCTCGATGGGAGAACAGAGACAAGCACCTCGCCATCATGTGGATTGCTCGGTCACGTTTGTGGTTGAGGATATCTCAGGATCAGGAACCGTCTTCAACCTGTCGGAAGAGGGCTGTGCGATCGAAAGAACGGTGCCAGTGCCGCCGACAGGCTATGCCTCGCTATTCATTACCATCCCTGGCGATTCTGATCCGGTCGTCATCGACCTGGCACGACTCCGGTAGGTAACCCGTTCAGAGTTCGGGTGTGAGTTCCGAATTATGAGCCAGGCCGCACGCAAGCGGGTCCAACGGTATCTCGTGATGGATCGTGCGGCGTAATTGCGGGAACTCTCCATCCTCTATCTTTTT
>JAOUGT010000147.1 GCA_029865485.1 Nitrospira sp. | reverse complement strand
TTCCACGTGGCCTTGCAGCTGCAGTACTAGGCAGTCTGCATAAGTTAGAACGGTTGGTTTCAGATAAGGGCCAGAATCCATGTGGTGGATTCTGGCCCTTATTATTTCTGCTACTCCCAGTGATCAGATGTGTATTCTTTGGCTAGTCCGCTACACGAGGACCAGTCCAGTTGCTCTGATCCGTTTCCAAGCCAGCGAAGTGAAAAACCGGTTGTAGTGTGATGTTGTTCCTGGAAATCCTTCTTCCATGTCACGCATGTGTGGATAGGTCTGCGAGGGCCGTTGAGGGGTAGCATCCTTGAGGAGTTGCTCGAGCCATTGGGCTTGAGGAGTCGGGAGCATCAGAATCTGGTCATGCTGAGTGCCTCTGAGGATCAGTCGTGCTTGTTTGCCATGAGGCTCACTCGTCACATTCCCACCAAGCCAGACTAGCCTTCGTTCTCTGGGTACATCATCGCTTCGATGGTGCTTGAGCAACCGTGTGAGCCATCTGGACGAAACAGTCGGGCGTGGCACATCTTCATCAAACCAGAAGCGAACATCGAGGTCCAGCCCACGCCGTTCGAGGTAGTTGAGGAGTGAGCGTCGGAGTCCTTCGCCGAGCCATGCCGGTGTTTCACCGCAAGAATCTTCGTGTTGGAGGTCATTTTCCGCAAACCCTTGGAACGTGGGACCGAGAATCCGGAGACCTGTTGCGGCGGGATCCAGACCGACCGGGCTGTGCGCGGTCACGGTGAATCGGTGCCAAAAGGCTGATTGGATCAGATTGGCGGCAATGAGTTGGCGGACTCGTTCCAGTGAATCGATGGTTTCTTGAACGGTTTCTGATGGACAGCCATACATCAGGTAGGCATGGATCAGGATGTCGGCTTCTTTTAATCCCGCGGCAACCAGCGCGGTCTGATCGACAGTAATCCCTTTCTTCATCTGGTCCAGCAGGCGGTCGGAAGCCGCCTCGAGTCCGGCCGTGACCGCGATGCAACCAGAGGCAGCCAGAAGTCGGCAGAGATCAGGCGAGAAAGCCGGTTCGAAGCGAATATTCCCCCACCATCGGATGGTAATTCGTCGTTCCAAGAGCCCTAGCGCCAATGCTTTCAACGCTGCAGGGGGGGCTGCCTCATCCACGAAATGAAAACCGTGTGATCCGGTCTCGGTCATGAGTTGCTCGATCTGTTGAATGAGACGTTCAGTGGGCGTCATTTCATAGCGACTGATGTAGTTCAATCCTACATCACAAAACGTGCACTGTTTCCAATAGCACCCGTGTGCCACGGTGAGTTTGTTCCAATGGCCTTCCGACCACAGGCGATGCATCGGGTTGGTGCTATCGAGAATGGTCAGATACCGATCCAAGTCCAAACCCCGGTAGGTCGGACATCCGATGTCATCCATTGTGAAATCAGAGAGAGAGGGGTCATCGGTATACACCACACGATCCTTGTCACGATACATCGTTCGACACAACGCTCGTCGGTGACGCAGTTCTGAGAGATGTTCAATCAAAGACAGGAGCGGACGCTCCCCATTGTCCAGCGTGATGAAGTCGACATAGTCAAACACTCTGGGATCCGTCACTCGACGGAGCTCAGTGTTGACGTAGCCGCCACCGATGACAATGGGGAGGTTTGGATACTGCTGCTTGATCGACTGTGCGAGCAGGAAGGCACCGTAGAGATTGCCGGGAAATGGAATGGACAGGCCGATGAGGGTCGGGCGAGTTTGTTGGAAGTGTTTCCAAAAGGCATCCAGCAGCCATTCGTCTATGAGACTTCGGGGCTCAGCCAGTGAGGTGGCGATCTGGTCGAATGAGGATGCGCTGCGCCCAATATGCTCGGCATACCGACTCAAGCCGAAGTGTGGAGTAATGGTGGCTTGCACCAAATCAGCAAGGTCTTCGAGAAAGAACGTCGCCCATTGTTTGGCTCGGTCGGTGACCGACACCGAGCGAGGGAATGTCCGTCGACCTCGGAATCGTGGTCCTCGGGGTAGAACGCCGGGTTGAATCAAGCGAGCGGCGAGACGTGGATTATGGCCTTGTAAGAAACCGATGACCGGTCCGATCATTTCAACGTATTGATGTTCGGCCTTCATCATCCGGATGGCTTCTTGAGGAAGGGAGCCGGTGTTGTTGCGTAACTGTTTGAAGACAGAGGGGAGACCATCTGGACTGAAGAGGCGAAGCACCATCTCAATCCCGAGGTCCGCCTGCTCCACCTGGATTCCGCGTGACTGAAGAAAGCCAGTCAGATAGGTGATGGAGGGATAGGGGGTATTCAGCTGGGTTAAGGGAGGGATCACCAACAGCACACGTTGGGATGTCATGAGCCGGACATAGCATAGTGCCGGTAAAAAATGCTACGCCCTGTAGACTAACCATCCGGAAGGGAAGGTGTGTGACGCTTCTGTGTTATCACCTATACGGTCGCGTCATTCGCGGCAGAACATGGTGAATCGTCATTACTTTTTCAAGTCCAGGATGCTGCCGAGCAAGGAATTGCCGGTCTTGATGGTCTGAAGATTCGCTTCAAAGCTTCGTTGCGCGACAATCTGTTGGACGGTCTCCTCACCGAGGTCGACATTCGAAAGCTCAACCGGGAATTGATTGCCGCCTGTATTGCGCAGGACCGTCGGGCCGGATGCATCGTCTTTCTTGACGACGGGAAGGACACCTCCGGTCTGGATTTCGACGAAATCCACTGCGGATTTCTTAAATCCATCGGTGTTGAGATTGGCGACATTGTGTGCCGCCACTTCAATCTGTTTTCCAACGGCAGCCAGGCCAGAGAGTGCGGTGTGTATGGCGGATATCATAGACACCTCCCTTGGAGATTGTAGGATGCCCCGTCGTGTTCCTTATCGGAAGGTGCGAGGGGAACTTTAATAGCGGGAGCAAGCTCTAACAGAATCGATAGCAACCAGTAGAATCTGACCGCGTGGTCGAGAGATGACACTGATTGAAGCTTTAGAGGAACTCTGGTTCTGCCGATAGAATGGAAGTTCAGAGGTGTGTCCCACATAACCATGATTCATTCCAGTCACAGCGCGACCCCTGGCTCTGGGAACGAACCACTCAACCCCTTGACGGGAGATGACGCCGGCTTCCTCCTGGAAGCCGTTCCTGAGGCGATCTTCTTCCTGGATCAGGACAATCGTATTCTGCTGCTGAATGAGGCGGCACAGCGATTGGTCGGGCAAACTCGCAAGATGATCGGGCGAGGGTTTCACGATTTCATGAGATGTCTGACGGTGGGGGAGGGCAACACCGCGCAATGTCCGTTCACTCGCATGAGAAGTACCGGCGAGCTTGTCGTGGTTTCTTCTCATATGTGGACTCGCGAGGATGAGACTCAACTTGAGTTGTCACTCTCGTTCTGGCCTCGATTGCGGCAAAGCCTGGCGGTCGGGGCTGTGGTGATCGTCCGTGACTTGACTGATGCGATGGAGGTTCAGCGAGATGTGCAACGCGCGGCACGCCTGGCCGAGGATGCACCCAATCCCATTGTGGAGTTCGACGCGACGGGTGCCATGCTGTATGCCAACACGGGCATGTTGAACATGATGGGACAGTGTGGACTGCTTGAGGCTGGGATTGGGATTGAGGTGATGTTTCCGGAGAATTTACAGACGATGCTCCGTGAGTGTCTCACCACCGATGCCTCATTGCCGCGGATTGAGCATGTTGTGGCGGATCGTGTGATTGCCTGGTCGTTCTTTCCCCTCAAAGAGCTGGAACTGATCCGTGCCTATGGGCTTGATATTACGTCTGATGTCGCGTTGCGTCGTGCAAAGGAAGCAGCCGAGGAGTCGGCGCGCGCAAAGGGGATCTTTCTTGCAACCATGAGTCATGAGTTGCGGACTCCCATGAACGGGGTGCTGGGATGCACGCAACTCCTGAAAGACACCTCGTTAAGCGACGAGCAACGGGAGCTCATCGAGACGATGCATCGCTCCGCGGAAGCGTTACTGACATTGGTGAACGATATCCTGGATTTTTCAAAAATCGAGGCGGGTAAGATGACCTTAGAGGTGGCCAACGTCAATCTGCGAGCCCTCATTCGTGATGTCACCACCTTAACGGAGGGCATGGCGTCGCATAAAGGTCTGACTGTTTCTGTGGATATTGACGCGGATGTTCCAGAGGAATTCCGGGGTGATCCAATCCGATTGAGGCAGATCCTGTTTAATCTCGTCGGGAATGCAATCAAATTCACCACGGAGGGGGGGGTTACCATTGCTGTGGCTGTGAAGCCCAGGTCGTCAGAGAACGCTGAGGCGGTGCTGGTGCAATGGAGTGTTCGGGACACGGGGATAGGGTTGACTCCGGAACAACAGGCCCAACTGTTCAAAGCTTATGCACAGGCTGAGGTGTCAACCGCAAGGCGATTTGGTGGGACCGGACTTGGACTGATGATTTGTCGACAGCTCGTGGAATTGATGGGAGGAACGATCTCAGTGTCCAGCCAGTTCGGTAAGGGCAGCACATTCAGCTATACCACGAATCTTCTTCCGGTAATTCATCGGGAGGTCGGAGCATTGTCATTGGGAACGGATCAATCCGTGTTCAATAAGCCGGGGATTCCCAAGCGGGTCTTGGTCGCAGACGACAACGAAATCAATCAAGTGGTGGCCTGCAAGTTCTTGCAGAAGTTAGGCTGCCAGGTTGAAGTGGCGCGCACGGGGCGTGAAGCGGTGGAGGCGATTAGTCGAACCCCCTATGATATCGTCTTGATGGATTGTGAGATGCCGGAGATGGATGGGTATGAAGCCACCCGTGAGATTCGTCGTCGTGAGGAAGGGGCGATCAACCATCTGCCTATCATGGCGCTCACGGGTCATGCTTCTGAAGAAGATGCGCAGAAGTGTCGCCAGGCTGGCATGGATATCGTCGTCACCAAACCGCTGACACTACCCACCCTGCGGGTCGGCCTTGAAGAATTGTTACGACTGTCCACGTCCTAACTCCCTATGACCGTGTCGCTCCGCGACGGAAAATTCAGGTAGATTCTACCTCGCGAGTTCGGTAGAGTGGTGTCATATGCCTTCCGATCGGGTGGTCCTCTATAGCGACTTTAACTGTCCGTTCTGTTATGCGCTGCATGAGCGGTTGCATGAGATGGGATTGATTGAGTTCTGTGAATGGCGAGGGGTGCAGCACGCTCCGCATCTTCCGAGGCCGATGAGGCCCTGGCAAGGGTCGTTGGGAGCTGAGTTAACACATGAAGTGGCGGTGGTCCAGCGGTTGGCGCCCAATCTTCCCATCATCGTGCCGAGTGGAAAACCCAATACGCTGCCGGCCATCGAACTCGCTGTCGCGCTGTTACAGAAAGATCCGCGAGGTGGTATGGAGTTTGTTCGACGGACCTATCGAGCATTCTGGTGCGATGGGCAAGATATTTCTGATTCAGCGGTGTTGACGCAGTTGACTGGAGAACAATCAGTCGAGGACGTTGGTAGCCAGTACCAGGTTGCCGCTCAGAAATGGGAGACGGCGTGGCACGCGACCGGTCAAAATGGGGTCCCCCTCCTAGTGTCTCCTGATGGTGATTTGCTGGTGGGCTGTGTGCCGGCTGAACAGGTACGGCAGTTCTTTTCGACCCTCTCGACGAACTCACCTCATATCGGCTGAATTCCTCTTTCTCCTGCATGCCTTTCCAGCGAAGGCAAGGTCTTAACCGCATTACTCATCAACGCTTCTGCTGCAATCACGAATTCGCTGCTGCGACGAGCCTTCGGCGGGCAGGCTCGCCCCTCGCAACCTCGATATACTGTTTCAAGTATGCCTCATTTTCTCGTGGCCCTGCGTGCCCGTCTTGCGACGCGATTACGAGATTTCGCGACGAACCATCATGAATAATGCAAGGTTAAAGGCTCGGTTTCATCCAGATCGTGATCCAGTTCTTGATCTGGTCGTTATGGACCGATGACGATGAACGCTGCGCCGAATCCAAGGATAAACAGCAGGACAAACGACAAAAGGCCTGCGAGATATGGCATAACAAACTCCTCGGTATAGCTAACGGTCACTCTGCCTCCTGAGAAGACAGTGCCAGCATCATTCATGCCAGAAGACTATCAGCAAAGACCCCTTGATCAATCGGTTGGTTACACAAACGGATACGGCGCGACGGCACTGGGACAGCGAAGGTTGCTGCAAACAGACGACGGGATATCTGGCGAGTACCACCGAGAAAACATTCACGACTTCTAGAGCATAGACCAGTTTAGCGGCGCTGTAGGAGTAGGAGGACAGTCGTGTCCCTACTGGAGCAGTGCGAACACCTTGTCGTCAGTGAGGATTGGCTGAGGATCCGGCGCGATCAAGAAACGTCAACTCGGCAACGGCAGATTTGTCGAGCTCACCCTTGCCCAATGCCATCAACCGTCGGTATTGGGAGAGCGTGGCCCGTGCAACAGGAAGCGAGAGCCCAGCCTCTTGGGCCAAATCAAGGGCGATGGCTGAGTCTTTTGCCGCATGGGCGGCGGAAAAGTAGCAGTCGTGCGCACGTTGTTGCATGTCATCCCCGTCCGTCTCGAGCACGCGAGAGGCGGCTCCTGTTTGCCCGAATACCTCGCGCAACAGGGTGAGATCAATGCCGAGCGCGGCTCCAAGTCCTAACCCTTCAGCCAAGGCAGCGGTATTACTGTTCATGACCATGTTCACCAGGGCCTTGACCTTCGCCGCTTCGCCGGTTTGACCGATGTATCGCACGGTCGTTCCAAGGGCATCGAGGATGACCTTCGCGCGAGTGTAGGCCTCAGGACTGCCACCGCACATGAGGTATAAGGCACCGTGTCTGGCCTGGGTGATACTCCCGGCCATGCAGGCCTCAAGGCAGAGCCCCCCGTGGCCGGAGATCAAACTCGCAATGTCGTGATGAGTTCGGGGAGAAAGAGTGGCGCAATTGATAAAGAGGCGACCCTGGGCGCTTTCCAAGAGACTGGTCTTGTCGGGTGCGGAGAAGATGGCACGCATTGCTGTATCATCCGATACCACCGTGATGATGACAGACGACCGGGCGGCAATCTCAGCCGGTGTGTGTGCCGGATGGACCTGGAGTTCAGTTGCCACGCTGGCAGCCACGGCAGCATCGAGGTCGTAGACCGATGTCAGTCGAAACCCACGTCCGTGGAGGCAACGGGCCATATTGGCGCCCATACGTCCGACTCCGACGAATCCAATGCGGTCAAGTGGTTCAGTCATGCGAGGTATACCTGGCGCGAGCGATCGTTGTGCTCGCTAGAGCTGACGGCTTTCTGTGGATTGAGGTTGTTGTAGCTTGCTCCATTTGAGGTTGGTCTTTCCATCTGTCGTGGTCAACCCATGATCGTTGAAGGCAATGACGCTCACGCGTTGTTGTTTTTTGTGTGTCGGTTGCAGCTGAGGAAGCCCGTCTTTCGATTGAACCGTTCCCTTGAGACTGTCCACGATCAATAAGTCGGTCGCAGCCGAGGGCTGAATGGCCCACACGAAGGTGGCGGGCCCGCCGGCATACGTACCGGCCCCCTCCCATTGACCGACCAAGTCAGGGTCCACGGTCTTGAATTGGAAGACAGGCACGCTGGTCGCTTCGCGACGTAAGTTCCAGAGTTCAGTTGGAATGCGTGAAGGGGGTTGGTCCGTTACCAGCCGTTTCCAACGGGCTTGAACACTTCCGGTTGTGGCGAAGGCATTCCGCGTGGTGATTCGATAGGTTCCTTTCCATCCGAGGCCTCTGAATGTATTCGCGCGTTCCAAGGCCCACAAGCCCGATTCGGCATTGAGGATGCCGTCAAACTCCATCATCGAGGAGAGGGACCATTCCAGATTCGGTTTAATGACCAATAGGAGATCATGCTGTGTTGTTCCACGTGAGACGCGCGTATGCCAGGTTCCGATCAGACTGATTGGATCAATGGACGTGGATTTCTTGGGGCCCTCTTGCGGAGTGTCCGGAGCAGGACGCGTGTGCGTGAGTGTCACGGGGGCGACGTGGGAGCCTGCGTTGCGCCGTGCATCCTGTTCGGCGATGGGTCCGGAGATTGTGGAAGGTATCGTTGCAACTAACGTGGCGCCATACCGCTCGGCAACGGTCCGACTCAGACGGGTGACGGCCTCGGCGAGATGCTTCTGCTTGGTTGAGGCGACGATGACGGTGACCAGCTCATCCTCGTGGAGAAAGGTCAGCCGGGAGAGAGAGGCGGAATCGACTCTCACGGCTCCATCGCCCAGGCCGGGGATCAGGCGACTATCGCGACGAAGGCGTTCCTTGTTGAACCAGGCCCGTCGGTCCTGACCGGACGTGTCATAGAGTTGAACGGTGACGGTATTGCCTTCACCCCGGCGAGCCTTGAAGAGGCAGGTCTTTGGTTCAGTCGGCGTTCCGTCCTCGACAGGTTCGCCGAGCGCCTGTTGTGCCTCCGCAACGGTGACCAACGAGCAGGGGTCTGGTTTTGACCCCAACAGACTCCCCATCTTTCCACATGACAGTAGGAAGAGGGGAAGCAGCAACCACGTATAGGATCGTATGCGGCGGAGCATGACAGGACGAACTCGGTCAACTCGAATGTGCCATTGTACCGCGAACAGGATCAGAAGTGCCAGAGGGGGAAAACGGGGCGTAGGGGACGCCCCCTGTGCGACCTACGTAGGCCTGGGCAGCTGACCGGATCGTGGAACATCCAGGACGCTCAATCGGCCACGAATTTCAGTGCCGCTCCGTTGATGCAGTAGCGAAGGCCGGTGGGTTTTGGACCATCCTTAAAGACATGACCTTGATGTCCTTCGCACCGAGTGCAGTGGACTTCGGTCCGGGCCATGAACAGTTGGTAGTCGGTCCTGGTTTCAACGACGCGTGGATC
>JAOUGT010000146.1 GCA_029865485.1 Nitrospira sp. | reverse complement strand
TAGGTCTGCCAGTACTTTCCCAAATGAACGAGCCATCCGCGAGGCACTCAGCATTTCATCTTTTGTGAAGGCGACAGACATATTGGCATATCCTCCTCTACGTCTAATAGTACGTGAAATATAGCGTGCAATTGAACGTGCAGACAAGAACTCTAAGAAGTTGTGAACACTAGTGCGTACTTATGGAAGGGAGCTGGCTAATGCTTCGAGGTTCTTCGCCACCACGGCATCGCCGTTTTGGTCGAGACTCAACGTTAATGAGGAGCGATACCGATGAGCCTTGGCGGTTCATGCTTCGGTGGAGTTCAGGTCTGTGAGAATTTGTTCAAGGGTCGGTTTGAGAGGGGGGATTCGCTCCGTTACCGCGAGCCAGATTGCCTCCCGGTCCACTCCAAAATAAAAATGTGTAACTTTGTCCCGCATGCCTGCCATTTCCTTCCAGGGAATGGCAGGATATCGAGATCGAATCGTGGGCGGGACATTCTTGGCGGCCTCTCCGATCACCTCGATGGCTCGTACGACGGCGTTGAATGTTTTCTTATCGTTGACGAACTGCTCGTAGGTCATCTCTTCGATAAACTGCTCCGCGTCTTGCATATTCTGGAGGATGTCCTTGATATACAGCGCCACATGCCTGGTCATAGGGCTACGGTGCTCTCCAGGATTGAGGACTTCAGTTCGTCACGTATATCTCGCCGGGGGATCAAATCGACTTTCGTATCAAGGACCTCTCCGAGATAGAGCTCCGCTCCAACCAGTTCGAACAGGCTGATGGGGCGAAGAATGTCAGCCAGTAGATCAATGTCGCTGTCAGGGCGCTGTTCCTGCCTGGCATACGAACCGAACAAGCCCACGACACTCACCCCGTATTTGTCGGCGAGGACATCACGATGTTGTTGAACGATCTCGCGAATGTCATTGATGGTTTTCATGGCTTCATCGCTCGAGAAGAGACTTGATGAGAGACCTCCTCGTCGCCGTCATTCTACGCAGGCCAGGCTGCTCTGTCGAGCAATAGCCTCTTGTGGATGTGGGTAATGCGACTGCTCAGTCAATTGGGGTGAAAGGAGGATGTTGATGGTTTGTCGATTTCAAGATGGCAGCGAACTTTTCAACATCTCCAAATTCTTCGTCACCATGGCGTCGCCGTCTTGGTGGAGACGTCAATGTCGGTCCCGCAGATTGTGCGGCACTCATCAAGCCGGTTCAGTTTGTGGAGTGATTGCGCCAGCGCATAGTAGGCGGCTGAGTAGGTGGGTTTCACCGTCACGCATTGCTGCAGTTACCCATCGAGCCCCAGCGCAACCGACAGAGGAATCGCCCAGATGCGATCGGCGAGCCGTTCCGCGCGCTCCCCGGTATGCAGCAGCAGGCCATGGGGAGCCGCCTTCCCATAGTCATTGAGGAACAGGCGGAGGTGCGCAATATCCCCGACACGAGGGCGGCTGGTCGCCTTTACTTCGATCGGAATGACAGTTCCCGCTTGCTCAATCACGACATCAACTTCAGCGCCCGATGCCAGCCGCCAATACAGAATGTCCGGCCTGGCGCCGAGGCCTTCGCGCCAAGCCAGGAGATCGCTGACCACTAAGGTCTCGAGTAACGGGCCAACCAGTCCACTCTTCTTAAGATCAGCCACACTGTCGATGCCGGCCAGATGGGCTGCCAAGCCGGTATCGCAGAAAAAAAGGCGTGGCGTCTTGATGAGGCGTTTGGTGCGATTTACGGCATAGGCCGGGAGGCGATATAGCAAATAGGAGGTCTCAAGTAGATTCAAGTAGCGGTGAGCTGTGGGTTGAGTTAACCCGGCATCGCGAGCCAGATCGCTCTGATTCACCAGGGCGGCTGATCGTAAGGCGGCCATCCGCATCAGTCGCCGAAAATCAACCAAATGGTCGATGGTGGACAAGGCTTGGAGATCGCGTTCCAGGTAGGTGCGAACATAACCGTCGAGCCAGATGCGCCGAGTTGCGGGATTGGGTGAGAGGGCGGCCGGGGGAAAGCCGCTCTGCAGCAGCGTCTCTTCCAGTCGTTCAAAGCGTGGATGAGTGCCTTCGAACTGCGAGGGATTGTCTACCAATGCCTGCCACCTTCCTGCCATGGCACGCTCGGCGCGCTCGGCCATGGTGAAGGGGTAGAGCGTCAGGTACACCGCCCGACCTGCCAAGGTCTCTGATACCGACCGCATCAGCGCCAGGTTCGCTGACCCTGAGAGTAGGAATCTTCCGGGGCGTCGATCTCGATCCACGGCTCGCTTGACGGCCAAGAGGAGATCGGGACTTCGTTGGATTTCATCGATCGTCATCCGTTTGTTGACCGTGAGCAGCGCATCCGGCTCTTTGTGCGCTCGTTCCAGGACGTCGAGGTCATCGAGGGTGAGGTATTCGCGCGTGGGGGGCGTGAGCAATTCGCGGATCAGAGTGCTTTTCCCTGTCTGTCGTGCGCCGGTGACGACAACCACGGGGAATGTATTCAAGGCCTGGCGGATAAGAGGTGTGAGATGACGATTCAGTGTGGTGTGCAAATTATTCACAGCATGGATGATAATCATTCATGCTGTGATATGCAAGCCATATCGGCTGATCTCAACGGCTGCGCGTAGTGGTTGGCCTGGCACAGGGTAAGCATCCGGGGTGTGGGCTCTGGGCCGGTGCACATGGCGATTTTCTTTGTGACGGTGGGCGCGATGGCATAGGTGGAGACAGTTGCCGAAGTCTCCAATGCCTTTCAGCCCGAGGGATCGGAATGGAATGGGTCGATGTGTCGACGAGGAGATTCAATAGGAGTGTCGTAGTTGAAACGAACAAACGCGTGAATTCTGTGATGTTACAAGGGGAGGGAACTCTTGAGTGCTTCGAGATTCTTCGTCACCATGGCATCGCCGTTCTTGGTTGAGACCTCGATGCCAGTGGCGCAGATGGTCCGACATTCATCGAGCCGGCTCAGTTTGTGGAGTGATTGCGCCAGCGCATAGTAGGCGGCAGAGTAGGTAGGTTTCACGGTGATGCACTGCTGCAAGGCCTTGGCCGCTTCTTCGAAGTTTCCGTCGTCCATGTAGGCCTTTCCCAGCCCAAACCACGCGACATCGTCGTTCGGGTCGATTGCCAGCACTTTCTTGAGCGGTTCAATTCTAGGATTCGGCATGGTTTCCCCCCATGTGAGGACGATAGCAGCGCAGCTGGTACATTGTCTATGAACTTTCTTGCGTGCTAATCTGACGGCCAATTGCGTCTAGAGTTTAACGTTTCAAGTTTCTTGTTTCGAGTCGTTGAGCCAGAAACCTGAAACACGAAACGCGCAACTCTTACTCGAAGTGACGAACGACGCTTCACGTTTCACGGGTAGTCGCTATGGGAAGAACCGGTCTCGTCTATCATCCGGCCTATCTTGAACATGACATGGGACCGGGACATCCGGAGTCTCCCAATCGGTTGCGGGCCATCATGCAACGGTTGGAGGAGAGTGGGACTGCTGCGCAACTGACTCGGATCGAGCCTCGACGAGCTGAAGACGAATGGATCACACAGGTTCATTCGCCGAACTATGTGGCCTCGCTCAATCGGCATGCGCCTACGGACGGTCGTGTCTCGCTCGATCCCGATACCTCGATGTCTCCTGGCTCATTGCAAGCGGCGTATCTGGCGGCAGGCGGCGCCTTGGCAGCGGTCGATGCGATCATGGCCCATCAGGTGGACCATGTGTTCTGTGCGGTCCGACCTCCCGGGCACCATGCCGAAGCCGGGCGTGCGATGGGATTCTGCCTGTTTAATAATGTGGCGATTGCCGCGCGTTATGTCCAAAAGAAATACGGGCTCACTCGGGTGCTGATCGTGGATTGGGATGTGCATCATGGCAACGGGACGCAGCACAGTTTTGAGGAGGATCCCTCCGTGCTCTTTTTCAGTACGCATCAGTATCCGCACTATCCTGGGACCGGTCGAGGAACGGAGCGAGGCAAGGGCGCGGGGGAGGGATTCACCATCAATGTGCCGCTGGAAGCCGGTGAGGGAGACGAGGAGTATCATGCGATCTTCCTCAAAGCGCTCGTGCCGGCAGCCGACGAGTTCAAGCCGGAGTTTGTGATCATCTCGGCTGGATTTGATGCCCACAAAGACGACCCGTTGGCCAGCATGGGCCTGACGGAGGACGGATACAGGGATCTGACACACGTCGTGGCAGGGATTGCCAAACGTCATGGCAAGGGCCGCATTCTCTCCTCGCTCGAAGGGGGATATAATCTCACGGCGCTTGCTGGCTCTGTGGATGCCCATATCAAGGCACTATTGAGTGCGTGAATCAGGCGCTGTTGGAGTATAAAGGAACGACATCGTGAATCATCCATTCTTGATCGATACCGAGACCCTTCAAGGGCAACTGGGGAACCCTGGTCTGGTCATCATCGATGTTCGCGGCCGAGCGGCCTATGAATTCGGTGGCCATGTTCCAGGAGCGGTTCATTCGACCTGGCATGCATACAGTGATCCCAATGCTGTGGCGAAGGGATTGCTCAATCCGGACCTTGGTCAGATCGAACAGATCCTTCGTCGTCTCGGGATTAATCACGACAGTGACGTCGTGATCTATTCGAACCCGTTCGACAATTGGGGCGATGAAGGGCGGATGTTTTGGATGTTGGAATACCTGGGCCACCAGCGCCTGCGGATTCTGGACGGGGGATGGGTGAAGTGGACGGCAGAGAAACGACCCTTCGAGCATGGGCCAGTGTCGTCGACGATGGGAAACTTTACCGCGCAACCGGTCCAATCGTTGATGATGGTCAAAGACGATCTGAAAGCCATCGTGAAGATGCCCCATCCCCAGACGGCGGTTTTGGATGCGCGCAGTGTGGAAGAGTATCTTGGAAAAGAAGTGTCGGGGATTCCCCGGCCCGGGCATATTCCGTCGGCCATTCATCTGGCCTGGAACGGATTTTTAAACAAGGATGCGACGATCAAGGACATCGCCATCATCAAGGAAATGCTGGAGGCAAAGGGGGTTCATCCCAGTCAGGATGTGATTTGCTACTGTACCGGAGGGGTGCGATCGGCCTGGCTCTATTTTATTCTCAAGCTGGTCGGGTATCCAAAGGTCAGCAACTATCCAGGGTCATGGTGGGAGTGGAGTCGGGACTTCGCGGCCCCGGTCGAGAAAGATTTGCAGGCGCTCCAGAAAATTCTTGGATTTTCCTCCGCCCCCCAACCTTCTTGACAGTCGCGAGATACGCTGTGTAAGGTCAATTCACAAGATGTATGTGTCGTTTGAACTTCGAATCTTCACCCATCAAGGAGGCAGCCATGATGAGAAGAATCCTTTATAGCACGTTGGTGGTATTGAGCGGTGGTCTGTTGCTTGGGGCGCCGATGTTCAATGGCGTCGTACTGGCCGGTGACAAGCATGTGGCGGAAGCGGTCGAACATGCGAGGGGTGCTGCCTCGCACGGCAAAGAAGGCCATGCCGACGCCTGCGTGCAGCATGCAGAAGAAGCCCTGAAGCATGCAACGGCTGCGGGTGGGAAAAACCCGCATTTACTCGAAGGTGTGAAGCACCTGACAGAAGCCGTGAAGCATGGCAAAGCCGGACATGCGGACGCATGCACGGAACATGCGGACGGCGGAGCCACGCATCTGGCTGAAGTGAAGTAACGCGAGAGCTGCTCGCTGTCGTGAGACGGCGAAGTGTCGGTGCGGGTAGGGAGATGATCCCTACCCGTTCCTACTCTGGAGGGACGATCCGGTGCGAGTCGGTTTTTATCAGTCTGATCCACAATTTGGTGAGGTCGCTGCGAACCTTGATGTGGTGGCGACGAAACTGGAGCAGGCGGATGCCGATCTTCTGGTGCTCCCGGAGTTGTTCGCGTCTGGCTATCAATTTGTGTCTCGAGAGGAGGCCCAGCGTCTCGCTGAGCCGGTTCCGGATGGCCCGACGGTTCGTCGGTTGGTCGATATCGCGAAACGCCGAAAGATGCACCTGGTTGCAGGACTTCCCGAACGATCTGGTTCGGTCTGTTACAACTCCGCGGTCGTCGTGGGACCCGCGGGGTTTCTGGGCTGTTATCGAAAGACGCATCTGTTTTACGAAGAAACCCAGTTCTTCACGCCGGGCGATTCCGGATTTCTGGTGTGGGATATTGGCGTCGCCAAGATTGGTGTCATGATTTGTTTTGATTGGTACTATCCGGAGGCTGCCCGGACATTGGCGCTCCAGGGCGCTGAGATTATTTGTCACCCGTCCAACCTCGTCCTGCCGAATTGTCCGGATTCGATGCCTGTTCGGTGTTTGGAAAATCGAGTGTTTGCCGTGACGTGCAACCGTATCGGTCGGGAGGCCCGCGGAGGGAAGGATCCTTTGACCTATATCGGTCAAAGTGAAATCGTCACACCGAAAGGCGTGATCATACAGAGAGCGGCTCGTGACAAAGAAGAATTGACCATCATTGAGATCGACCCGGCGGAAGCCCGCAATAAGAGTCTCAATCGCTACAACGATCTGCTTCGTGACCGACGTGCGTCCCTGTACAAATTGTAATTCCTCGCGACTATTCTGCTGAGAGCAGCCCAGAGCTTGCGCAAGTCGCATGGGCAGGGTAGGATTCCGCTCATGAGCACGGAACTCCGGAAAGGTATGTTTTTAATCGCTGCACCGGCCCTGCGCGATCCTAATTTTCGCCAGACCGTCGTGTTGCTGTGCGAACATGGACCGGAGGGCGCATTGGGCGTCATTGTGAATCGTCCGACCGCCATGTCGATTTCCGAGGCGTTGCCACAGATCCCGGTTATCGAAGGAGCAGGACATGTCCTCTATGCCGGTGGTCCTGTACAAACCAATCAGGTGATGCTGCTCTACCGGGGCGACCAGTTTCCGGACAATGCCCATCATGTCTTTGACGGTGTCTGTCTTGGTGGGGACATCGGGATGGTCGAGCGCATCCTCACGGCTGCCGGCACGAAAGAATTCTTCAGAGCGTATCTCGGCTATTCCGGATGGGGCCCTGGCCAATTGGAAGGCGAGATGAAGACCGGCTCGTGGATGATCCTCCCTGCCGATCCTCAATCGGTGTTTGAAAAGGATCCGACGCGTGTGTGGGGAGACATCTTGTGCACGTTGGGCGAAGCCTATCAGCCCTACGCCGAAATGCCGTTTGATCCATCCTGCAATTGAACGCGTTCGCGCGTCTCAACATCCGAACCAATCGCCGTCTCATTGAACATGACCGCGCCGGATGGTAGGGTCATGCAGATCCTGATCTCTTCTGGACTGTTGTTTGTCTGGGGTTGCACGGTGGGAGAATGACCCTGTCTGTGGAAGGGGGATTCAGCGATAGTATTATGATGGACGCGATCATGATAGAGCAGAGGAGTCAGGTGAACAGTGGTGGAGGGAGGGACAGGATGTGAGTCAGCCGGATGTCGCACGATTGGGCTCTGACGCCTTCTTACGAAAGTTGCATGAACGGCCGCATCAGCCGCTCAGTGGGTGGCTTCGCGCGCCGGCCCATGTGCAGTATGAAGCCTTTCGCATGTCCGATCCGCCTACGCAGCGCCCGGCCAGCCGAGCAGAATTTCAATCGTTACTGGAGCGATTCAAGGTTCCTGAGGAGCGAATCGAACTGCGAGATAACTTTGGCTATGGCGTGAAAGAAGCTGAGAATGGAGATCGACTTATTCTCATCTGGCAGGCCCATACCGAATACTATAACTACCAATTTTGGCATGTCCCTTCGTCCACGACAAACGCGGTCAACTTTGGGCCACTCACGTTTCCCGCTGCCTCTGTATCATTGGCGCCCCTTGGTTCCGTTGTCTGCCGGTTGGATATTGTTCTGCGGACTGGTGCGCTGCCATCCCGGGAAGAGGTGAGAAGTCAGCTTCCGGGGCCGGTGCTGTATGGCAGCAGAATCTTCAATGAGCAGGCAGTTGTCGTCACCAGCTTTACTCCCGACACTCACGGGCGAGAACGGTATTGGGTGAGCGTTGGCCCATTGCAGGGGGATCACTCACGGCTGAAAGATATCGTGGATGCGATTGTGCGGATCGAAACCTACTACCATCTCCTGCTGATGCAGAAGCCGCTCTTTTCCGCCGCCATTGATCAAGTCTATAAATTTGAACAGGTACACCTCAAGCAACGAGAAATTATTACGGAGCATATTGGTCACGCAAACTCAGAGACGTTGCAGCGATGGCTGAACAGTCTCACGCAAGACCTGCTGAAAACCAATCGCATGGCAGGCAAGCTGCATTTCGAACTGTCGGCCTCGATCCCGTACGATAAGATCGTGCATGCCACGCTCGTCTCGCTGGCGGAGCAACCCACCGCCTCCTACCGTCCCATCTCCGACTATGTTTTGGGAGGTATTACGGGTGTGGCGGAAGGGTATCAACAACTCTTGCACCGGATCGATACGCTCCGCGGTGGATTTGAAGGGATCATTGCAATCATTCGCACCCGTATCGATCTGATCGTGGAAGCACAAAACCTCACCCTCCTGCAAAGCGTGGACAAGACCACAAAAAACCAAGTCATCCTCCAGCATACGGTGGAAGGACTGTCGGTGATTGTCATCGCCTACTACCTCGCCGGGCTGGCGGGTTATGTCTTCAAAGGACTGTATGAACTTGGCTGGCTGGGGAATGCCAATATCGCCTCGGCGATCTTCGTGCCCATCGCCATTGGGCTGGCTTTTGCCGTCACGACCTTCAGTAAGAAGTATCTGCACAAGAAGCTGGCGGGTGAGCAGCCCGCACAGAACACCGCCAAAACCGAAGTCTAGCTCAGTAGCCATACTGGCTCGAGCTCAGTCATCCTATTTTCTACGCGTCGCCCACTTGATTCAGATGGGCCTTGTCCCTCTCTAG
>JAOUGT010000301.1 GCA_029865485.1 Nitrospira sp. | reverse complement strand
CTGAACGAACCTTCCGGTAACCGCGACGTTGATAGCGATCAGCTTGTGTTCCAAACCAGCCACTGCCTGGCGGCTACCTAGTCTGGTTGTGTGGTCGATCAGAATGGCGTTGTCGGAGACTCGAATCACGTCCTTCGGCAAATACCTGATCTACTCCTCAAGACTCCTAACTTCCTCGCCTTTGCCCAGAAACGTCGAGTGCTATAGAAGACCTGATCAACTTGTTGAACCTCTGGTCCCACCCCTCCTCGCTCTTCGACCAACTTCAGGCCTCTGAGTCATTTCATCACACCGCCTCAATAAGAGACCGTCGCCAGCGCTGGTTCCGCCTCACCCTGCTCCACAACGGTGACCGCCACCCGCCCGACGATGCGCCCATCTTGTGCTTCGACATCGACTCGCCACTCGCCCGGATCAAGACGTTGTTTGAAGCTGTAGGCACGATAGCCCCCGTCGCGACCACCGGAGATCTTGAGCGGGATCTTGTCGGCATGGATGAACGGCCGGTTGCTGTTCGGCCGGTAATACCAATGGTGATAGATCGTGGTATTGAGATCGACAGAGGCAAACACGGCGGTAAAGCAATAGATCGGCCTGTTCGCAGGGAAGGTGGTATCCGATTGTTTCCAGAACTCGTACCACTGCTTGTCATACGCCAATTCGAAGTGGTCTCCCGCCCGCTTGACCTCGTGATACATCCCGCCGAACTTCAGCGAGAGCGGCACGGGTGGAATCCAATTCAGAAAATAGAACCCCACTAGGACCCCGATCAGCGCCGCGGCCGGCACGGTCACCCCGATGCCTTCTTCCCGTGATCGGTCAGGATTATTCCGATAGATCAACTGGGCCACACGCAAGATCACCAGGACACTCAGCACCGCCCCGACCGCAAAGATGGCCGCATTCATGTAGCCGGTGATCACCGGCAAGAAAAACGTGAAGAACGCAAAGCAAACGACGGCATAGAGGCTGATGAGCAATCGGAGATTCGAGAGCCGGTCCCGCATGAACTCGTTGGCCACCAAGAGCATGATGAGCAGGGCAAAGAACACCGCCGTGCCGGAGAAGGTGGCGCTTCGTGAATAGAAGATCGTATAGGCACTGAAGAGGCTACCCAACAGAAACTGGCTGGCCATCGGATAATAGGGACGGCTTTCCAACACCCAGCGTACAAAGGGAGAGGAGGCCTCAAGCTGCCGAGGATCCGGTGGAGACTCCATTCCGATCCGCCCGGTCAGCACGATCAAGGCGCCCAGCAGGACCAGATACAGCAGGAGGATTAAGTTATCCAGCAGCCGGTCGATCCGCGTGAGCGTGACCGTGTCGTAGATCACACCGGAGAGAAAGAACACCGCCGGCATGAACGGCTGCGTGAGAAGGGAGCGGATCTTTCGGAGTGGACTCATCGCGTCGTTGTGTACAAGAAGCAGGCACGACTCAATGACCATCGTGCATCAAGGGCAACCATGGAGAGCCCGGGGTCCCGCCCGCCGTCAACACCTGAACGAGGCAAAAGCACGGCATCCTTCCTAGGCATTCCATTCGACATATCCGTCCCCTTCCCGCGCCTCACACGAATGCCGGCAGGGGCGCATACGCGACCGGATGGCCAATCAATCGTTCCAACCATGGCGCCATACTCTCCTCCGGGAGCGGTGCTTGGTTGAGACGCACTTCAATCTTAAAGTGTTCATGCCCTCCAACAATCCCGATGATCGCAGCGGCATCGTCACGGCCAGGCAGAAGCGTCTCTGTTTGAAACTCACAGAGCGTGGCGTAGAGGACCCCATCCGGCCGAATTGCCGCCAAGACCTCAGGGAGATCATCCAGCGGGCAATGGACCGAGCATCGATAGGTGAGCCTTGGGCTCGGCTCAATCGCCTGAAATTCGGCCAACGCCGCTTCGGAAAACCCGGTCAGATAGGCGCGAACCCCGGCCGGCTCAGGATGGAATGTCTCCGCCAGCTTGCTGGCCGGAACAAGAAATTCAAACGCATCGGAGGTATTGTACTCAAACTGACAGGGACCAAAGGCATCGGGCCAGGAGCAGAAGAACGGGAGAGAGACGTCAGCGGGCCGCAGAACTACAGCCCCTTTCTCCACACGCGTTTCGATCGGGAGATCCAAGATGGCGATCGCTTCCAGGAATGCGGCTCGCCGCTCATCCAGCCATCGCATCCGGTCCATATCGCCCCGCGTTTCTCCCGGGGTGACAACCTGGCTTGTGTGAAGGCGAATCCGAATGAACGAATGGGCATGGCGAAATCCGATCCAGCACATCGCGCGCGGCTCGTGAAATCGCAGACGTTCTCGTATGCGCCAGGGATGACTGATGGAGCAGTAGGTCCCGATGTCTTGATGACGCTGGTAGACCGTATGATAGGCACCGGAGAGGAGAAAGAAATCGCCGCGCCACCCCTCACGCACATGGATCAGCGTGACATCTTCCGTCGTCCACGGATCAAGCTGATCAATAGCGTCGAGCGAGGGGACCGTCCATTCCTCGACGTAGCAGATGACATCCTGAGCCGGCGAGACTGGTTTCAACCCCAGAGCCACCAGCCGTTCTCCGACCGCGAGAGCTTGCTGAAAACTCAATGACGTCGTCGTTTCCCACCGCCGCTCTCGCACGGAT
>JAOUGT010000009.1 GCA_029865485.1 Nitrospira sp. | reverse complement strand
TCCCACCAAGTCCCTCCCGTGACGCCCTCGTGACGATCACCTATGCCGTCGTGGTGTTTTCAATCCTGGTGCAGGGGGTGACCATCAACCGGGTGGTAGGGGTCTCTTAGCACTCCTCAGCCCATATACCGGGACGGATATCGGGGCATGGATGTCCGAAGATGAGACGTGACACCCACGGTGAGATGTTTTTGATGTGGGGCACGTGCTATTGGGTGGAACTCCCTCTTTCTCGATCACGATACCAAGCACGAGCATGGCACGCTCCAAAGTGGTTGCCAAAGGACCGCAACTGCAGATGTAAAGCTTCAACTCGGCCTCGTGCGAAATCCATCACACAGGTTTCACCATAACCTATTCAGTGAAATGCACTTGAAAACAACTCCGGCACAAGATCACTTGACTCCTGGCCATGGTAGCCGGTAGCTTGCAGGCATGAGGAGAATTGAGCTGGAGGGCGTTCTCTTTTCACCGCGAGGTTTGGGTGTAGCCTGTTTGGTCTTGTTCCTCTGTCTCTGCGTGATTGTTCAGATGCTTGGAGTCCCAGTCACGTTGCTTGCCTTGCTCACGTCGGATTCACCGATAGAATCTCTCTCTGCAGACTTCTCAATTCTTCCGATCACGTTGAACCCTGGTACGCTCAGCCGCAGTGCTTTCTGCATGGAGTTTAAGGGACTTGTGTACCTCCCAATCTTTTCGACCTCCATCTTCCGCCCTCCCCAAGGGTAGCCCTCGTTTCTAACCTCTCGAACTTGTGCGGATGTAGGACTGAGTTGTTTGAGATAGGTCTTTGTGTGCGGTGAGACACAGTGTGTGCTATCGCGATCCGTCTTAAGGGCCGATTGTCAGCAAGCACCGAATTTCTGGCGGCTATCTATGGTCATGCTTGCTCTGGAAGTCAAATTGATATTGTGCATCAGGTGGCACAAGCCATTGCGAATGGCGGGGGAACGACATGATGAACGTAGAGCATTCCAATCAATTATCTCGTGCCAGCGAACATCACTATGTATTGGATGAGGGGGCCTCATCCAATACGTTCCGCGAGGCGGAAGACCTTCAGACGAAGGTCGCGGAGGAGATTACGAGGATGCGCGGAAACGAACTTGTGCGAGGCATGCTGGAGAATTTTGACAACGCGTATCTTCAAAGTCATTTGGTAAGGGAGCCTGATGACTCCCTGCCGCTCACGGTAGAACCACCGGTGGCTTTATCGAAGATCACTTCCAAACTCACGGCTATTGAGCGGCTCTAGCTGGCTCGGCTACTCAAGGTGCAGGGCAAGGGAGGTGGTACTTGCCCAGTGGCAAGCTTGCGAAGTCTAGATCAACTATGTTCGGTGCGTTGGTTAAATTGAGACGAAGGTCTCAGATGACAGGACAAGCCTGAACGGGTGCTACGCTGCCAGCTTCAATGAAAAATTCTTCGCCGTGTCTGGGGTACCAGCGGTGAAACCCAATATACAATTCTTTAGTGAGAACCTCGGGACGGATTTGCAACAACAGATGCGCGCATCATGGGCTCCCTTTCACTTGCTGTATCTTCAAAGTGCGCTTACTTGCGGGTGATCACTTTCACATGCCCTTGTGTAACATGTTCATGCGTTCATGGAAAGAGCAAAAGAATAGGAGGGGAGAAGCGGATGTAAGGACCTTATTCAGCTCCGGCATGCACAATATTACAGTGAATGGGCGCCGCTTGGGGGGTTACCAGCCATGTGTGCTCTATGTCAGTACCCCCGCCACAATGAGAGGGATCAGATGACGAGTTTTGTAAACCATTGGACTGGCTATGCGGCGCTCGCCGTGTTTGTCGCCGCGTATATTTTGGTTATCGTGGAAGAGTCCATTCACCTACGTAAATCCAAACCGGTCCTGGTGGCAGCGGGGGGAATCTGGATCGTAACGGCGGTGGCATACAGCACGCAACACCAATCTCATGCCGCTGCGGAAATTCTGCGGCATACCCTCCTTGAATATGCTGAGCTGATGCTGTTCCTCCTGTCCGCCATGACCTTCATCAATACGATGAGTGAGCGCAACCTCTTTGAGGCGTTGCGGGCCCGGCTTGTTTCGTTGGGCTTATCACTGCGCAGTATATTTTGGCTCACAGGCATCCTGGCGTTTTTCATTTCGCCAGTTGCCGATAACCTCACGACGGCGTTGGTCATGGGTGCTGTGGTGATGGCGATCGGGGTAGGGAACGGGCGCTTCATCGCCTTGGGCTGCATCAATGTGGTCGTGGCCGCCAATGCCGGTGGCGCGTTTAGCCCGTTCGGGGATATCACGACGCTGATGGTCTGGCAAAAAGGCATGATCAAATTCGGAGAGTTTGCGGCGCTGTTTGTTCCCTCGCTCGTGAACTGGCTTGTGCCGGCAATAGTCATGGCAATGACAATCGGAGGCGACAAGCCGACGGCCACCATGGAGCCGGTGGATGTGAAACACGGCGGCTACATCATCGTACTTCTGTTTCTCATGACCATAGCGGGTACTGTGATGATGCATCATTTTCTGGAGATGCCTCCGTTTCTCGGCATGATGACCGGCCTGGGGCTTCTCAAATCCTATGGGCATTGGATACGGCGGAAGGAATTGGTTGAATGGACGGACATTCCCATGTTTGATGACGAACAATCGGGACGGAGGCCTGCGCGATGGAAACCAGCCGTCAAACCGTTCAATATTTTCATCAGCATGAAACGCGTGGAATGGGACACGCTGATGTTTTTCTACGGCATTATGCTCTGTGTCGGTGGTCTTGGGGCGCTGGGCTATCTGGCTGTTCTGTCCAGCCTTCTGTACCAAGACCTAGGCGCAACGGCCGCCAATATCCTCGTTGGGATCTTATCAGCAGTGATAGACAACATCCCTATTATGTTTGCCGTTTTGAGCATGAATCCGGATATGAACCTTGGTCAGTGGCTTCTGGTCACATTGACAGCAGGGGTTGGAGGATCACTTCTCTCGATCGGGTCAGCTGCTGGTGTGGCACTTATGGGGCAAGCACGAGGTGTCTATACCTTCTTTGCCCACCTGAAATGGACATGGGCGATCGCGTTGGGGTACGCGGCCAGTATCGGTGTTCACTGGATGATGAACGGTCAATTGTTCACGCCCTGACACGGATCTCCTATCTGTTGTCCGCATGGTTCTCCATCTTTGCAGGTTCCTCGCGCATAAACTTGTCCCTATCACGTATGGTGACGTGGTCTCTTCGAGCGTCATGCAGGAGTTTGACGATCAACAGAGTGCTGGGAGGGGCGAATAGGGATAATCGAGAGAGGATGGACCATGCAAGGTCGTCTGGCAAAAAATAACCCGTTTTTGCGTGACCACTATCTGATGACCTGTATCTGCCGCCAGCGTTCCGACTGATAGCGCCAGAGCAACAGGCCCATGCGTACGGTCCAGTCTGCGATCATGGCAGCCCAGATGTAGAAGACCGATTGGCGTGTTCCGAGCGCGGCTAGAAGCGCCAATGGGACGCGGACGCCCCACATGCCGATCATGGTGGCGCCCATGATGAAGCGTGTGTCGCCGGCGCCGCGCAGGGATCCAGCTAAGACCATGGTGAGGGCCAGAGGGATCTGCAACAGGGCGACGATCTTGAGAAACATCGTTCCGAGTTCGACCACAGCTTCGTCGGTGGTGAATGCACGAAACAATGTAGCGGGAACGAAGAAAAAGAGGAGTCCCATTCCGGTCATGATCACGATTGCCAACCGGCTGGCTTCCCAGTTTTCCAACTTCGCCCTGGTGTACTTGCCTGCCCCGATGCTCTGCCCGACCATGGTGGCGGCGGCTATGGCTAGTCCGTAGCCCGGGAGAAAGGAAAAGGATTCGATTGATAATCCGACTTGGTGCGCCGCATAGGCGACGGTGCCATACAGGAGGACGAGTTTGGTGTAGATAAAGATGCCGGCTTGTTGAACGATGCGTTCCCCGGACACAGAGGCCCCCACGTCCCAGATCGATCGAATGAGGTCCAGGCGCAATCGGGAGGACTCTTTTAAGATGGGACGACAACGGAGCAAGAGATAGAGCACCCCTGCCGTTTCGGCAAGGCCGACGGCAATTGCCGCACCCTTCAATCCCAATGCGGGCATTCCCCATCGCCCATAGATCAACGGATAGGCAAGGGCGACATGCAGGAGGTTGACGGCGATCAGACCGTACATGGGGGTCTTGGTGTCGCCGGTACCCTGGAGAATCGAGGACAGGACCTGGATGAGGATCGTACAGGGGATTACCAGAAAGACGAGTGTTGAATAGGGGAGGGCGAGCGCGATGACGGCGGACTCTGCACCAAGTTGCTGCATCACGAACCGATTGCCGGCGATCCCGAGACAGGCCAACAGAATCGAGATGCCGATTGACAGCCATAAAAAGTGGCGGGCTGCTTCTCCTGCGTCCTGTCGGCGTCTGGCTCCCCAGAGCTGAGCGATGACCACATTTGTTCCAACCGAAATTCCTGAAACCAACGTGGTGGCCACGAACGCCAATAGCTGGCCGAGGCCGACGGCGGCGATTGAGGTGGCTCCGAGTCCGCCGACTAAAAAGACAGCCACAATGCCTTCCGCCCGCTGGAGCAGCGTGGTCAGCGTGACGGGAAGGGCTAAAGTCATCACGGCCCGTCTGATTTGGGTGACACCGTTACCCATGGGGCGCTATCCTAGCAGAGTTTCTTCGTGGACCATGTGCGAAATCACCGATCACAGCATGGATAGAAAACTGATAGTGGATTCTCAGGACGGGCTCTCTCCGGTTCCCGCAACACCGCGACTGTCAAAGTCGAAGTTTCTCTCTGGATTGCAATGTCACAAACGCCTCTATTTGGAAATTTATCAGCCCGCGCTTGCAACGCCGCCGGATGCGTCGACGCAGGCGATCTTGGATATGGGCACCGAAATCGGTGTCCTGGCACAGCAGCGTTTCCCTGGAGGTGTCCTCGTGAAGGCCGGGTTCCGTCAGCGAGAGGCGGCGGTCGCGGAGACGGCTGGCTTACTGCAAGATTCGACGATTCCGGCAATCTTCGAGGGAGCGTTTGAGCACGATGGCGTACTTGTCCGCGTCGATATTCTAGAGCGCGTCAAAACTGGTTCGATGGGATCGCCCTCCTGGCGTTTGATCGAGGTGAAGTCCTCGACGAGAGTAAAAGATGTGCATCTTGATGATTTATCCATTCAGAGCCTTATCGTCCAAGGGGCTGGAGTAACGCTGGAGGGGACCTGCTTGCTGCATATCAATACCGGCTACCATTACGATGGTGGCATGGTTGATCTGCAGGCACTCTTTTCGGTTGAAAACGTTTCGGAGGCCGTGACCGCGAGGCGAATGCTGGTGCCGGAACGATTGGCTGCCATGAAGGCTATGTTGGCGGAGTCCCAAATTCCGGCGATTGAGCCTGATCAGCATTGCCACAGCCCCTACGAATGTCCGTTTTGGGCCTACTGTACCAAAGATAAGCCGGAACGCTGGATCTATCACCTGCCGGGGAAGAAAGAGCTGGTCAGTCGCCTGGTTCGTCAAGGGGTGATGATGATTGATGATATTCCGGCCGGAACCCAGCTGACGGATGCCCAACAAAAGGTCAAGAACAACGTGGAATGGGTTTCGTCGGAGTTAGGCCCACTGCTTCGCTCCCTCAGCTATCCCATCCATCATCTCGATGCCGAGACGGTGATGTTGGCAGTCCCCCGGTTTCCCTCCACCAGACCGTATCAGGCTCTTCCGGTTCAATGGTCCAATCACATTGAACTCGAATCCGGTGAGGTCCTGCATCAGGAGTTTCTCCATACCGAAGCGTCTGAACCTCGCAAGCGTTGGGCCGAGGCATTGATCGAGTCACTCGGTAACTCCGGCAGCATTCTGGTGTACTCTGCCTACGAAGCAGGGCTCATTCGCCAGTTGGCGGACACGTTTCCCGAGTTCAAATCAGCGTTTCGGGAGATCGGCAAACGGCTGTGGGATCTGCTTCCTGTGATCAAGGACCATTACTACCACCCTGCTTTTCAGGGATCGTACTCGATCAAATCCGTCCTGCCGGCGGTCGTGCCCTCGCTTGGCTATGGTGATCTCACGATTCAAGAAGGAGGACATGCGGCCGCAGAGTATTACCGTATGGTCTTTGTCGAAACCGATTGGGTGGAGCGGGAGGCCATACGAGAAGCTCTGCTACGGTACTGCGCACGAGATACGCTGGCGATGGTGGAGCTGAGGCGGGTACTCGGAGGGAAGGCCGAGCGTCATGGAGAAGGGCACATGATGGGCGTGACATGAAGCCATTGCAAAATGGCATCGGCCACTGTAAGCTCGGCACATTCGTCGGGCATGTCTCCATCATCCTGCTCGATACGTAATCCCGCCGAGGATCTACCGGAACGGAGAGGTGCGAGAGCGGCCGAATCGGGCAGTCTCGAAAACTGCTGTCGGGGTAACTCGACCGTGGGTTCGAATCCCACCCTCTCCGCCATTATTATTCGCCGAGTTTGGCTAAAAAAACGTAAATCCCGAAAATCACAAACAAAAGGTTTCAACCACCTAGAGATCCCACGGATGAAGTAACATACACTTCATCTCGCGCAATCACGGAAGTTGGCTACAAGCTGGCTTCATGATGTGGCGATGTGCGCGCCTCGCTTGTTTCATCCGTCTTATAGCCAAGCATATAGGTACTGATAGCCTTTGACGATTTCGTCGAGGGGTACGGTTGCTTGATACTCCCGGCGTTTCTTGAGTGCGGCGAAGTCATGTTCGATCGGGTTGAAGTCGGGCGAGTACGGCGACAGGAACAGCAGGGTCGCGCCGGTGGCCTCAATAAGCTGCGCCGTTTCTCGCGAGGTATGAAACGCCGCATTGTCCATGATCACGAGGTGCTGGGTCGTCAGCCGGGGGCACAACCGGGTCTGGAGCCAGGTGTTGAAGACCTCCGTATCGCAGGTCCCCTCGAACAGCAGCGGTTCCTCTAGGCGCCCGTCGATCCGGGCGGCCAGCAGTGAGGTGCGTGGTCGACGATGCCCGGAGACCAGCCCATCTACGCGGTGTCCCTTTGGGGCGTACCCGTACCGCCGCGCAGTCGACGACGCAAAGCCACACTCATCGATGAAGACGGGCCGTTTGCCGCGGCGAAAGAACCGCTCCCGCAGGCGCAGGAACTGTTTCCATCGCTGCGGATCGCGTTCCTGGTACCCGATCCTTGTTTTTATGGGTGATCTGCAGGCGGTGTAGCGCGTTCCAGATGCAATACCGGGAGACCTCGAAGTGCCGCGCCCGTTCGGCTTGGGTCTGATCGGGATGGGCGTCGACATGACGGCGTAATTGCTCCCAATCCAGCTTGTAGGGACGGCGCGGGCCGGGACGCTGGTAGGTCAGGCCCCCCAGCTTGAGCCAGCGGTACACGCTGGCCTCGCCCACCTGGAACCGCCGAGCCGCTTCGGTTTTGCTGCCTCCGCGGCGGACAAACTCCACCACTCGTTGGCGTAAGTCTGATGAGCATCGCATACCCCCATCATCGCCCAACGTCAGCTGCCATAGCCATCAGTAATTTAAGGCTTAGCTATAACGTCAAAGAGCTTTTTCAAAACGAAAAGGAAAGGCTCATGAATGCCGTTATCAACACAGTTATCGCTGTTCTCGTCTTTGGTTCAAGTCATGTTGCACTTGGAGTTTGAACTCAAGCTGTGATTCGATTGGTGACCGCATTGTACCTGAAGTCTGACGTGCATGGTTGAAGACGGCTCTAACCGAACATGCGCGGCACATTGAAGAACCGCGGCACAGACCGGCAATAGGCGCGGTAGTCGTCGCCGTAGCGGGCGGCGAGCCACGGCTCCTCGAGCAGCACCATGAGCGCGTAGACGAGCATCATCGCGCCGCACAGCAAATACGTGGGGCCGCTGTCGGCTGTAAGCGCGAGCGCGCCGTACACGACGATCAGCATCGCATTCTGCGGATTGCGAGACCACTGGTAGATGCCGCCGGTGACGAGACCGCCTGACGCGCCATAGCTGTTGTCGCGACCGAGCACGCGGAAGGCGTAGACGAAAATCGCGACCGAGACGGCGAGCACCAGCGCAGCCAGAATACGCAACCAAAACGGAAGCCCGAGTGCGCCACCCGGCCAGGCCGCCACAGCGGATAGGGACGCGAGCACGTTAAGCCCGCGGAACAGTGGCCAGAACACATAGCTTTGCAAGGACTTCTCGCCGGGCGTCGGCCAGATGCGGAGCGACGGCCGCACGAGCGTGGCGAGGAGTAGCATGATCAGTACGACGGCTACGAAGAGGCCGATGATGAAGATGACGCCGCCCACGTTGCCGTTGATCGGAAGGACGAAAGAATTCATCAACAGCGCCCGTCTACAAGAAGGGCGATGTCATCAAGCAAGTCTCGAAACAGCACTATCATTCTATTCGTCTTTAAAACGTCTTTAAAATCCAAATATTCCATTGCTGTTCGCGAGGTTCTTGATTGGGATCTCTTGAATAGTGTCCCAATGTTCGACGGCTTATCCATTTTCAAATCTTAGTAAGTCGTAAAAAGCGTGCGTTTTGACACTCCATTCGCCTTCCCTTACGGTCAGAACGAAGTTGCCTTCGCCTAAGACTTTGTGAATTCTCGTATATCTAAACATGGTTTTTGCGCGGTAAGGGATTTTACCGCAGAAATCGTGGGGCGGAGTAGGGTGCACACCTTCAGTGTTTGGCGCACAGAAGGGGCCTGCCTCTTCTGTAGGAATATGAATAACAGTTGTGGCACGATGTCGAATTCCCACCCGCTCCACCAGATCAGCCTTCGATTAACCCCTGCTGACTTTCCGCAGAACATGGTACGAATTATGTGGCGGAATGAGGGAACGAGAACTCAGTCAATTCGACTTTCTCAAGTCCTCGCTTGACCAGCCCAGCGATATCCAGCGTACGTTCAATTCTCAGTACGTCATCCACACGAGTCTTGGTGTTTGGGTGGGGAGGCACGAAGAGTTTGCAGCAATCCTGGTCGGGCTCAATGGAGGTCTCATAGGTGCCGAGTCGTCTCGCCTCGTCAATGATCTCACGTTTGTCCATACCGATCAGTGGACGGAGGATCGGCAGTTCCGCTGCCTCCTCAATCGCACAGAGGTTCTGAGGGGTTTGTGAGGCGACTTGGCCGAGACTATCGCCAGTCACTAAAGCCCAACACTGTTCTCTCCTGGCCAGCTCCTCCGTGATCCGGACCATCATTCGGCGATACAGCACCACGCGGAAGGGGGCCGGTGCGGTCAGGACAATCTCACGCTGAATTTCTCCAAACGGAATGACATAGAGACGTGAGTGATATTGATATTGGGTCAACGTCCGTACGAGGTCACGAACTTTCTCTTCCGACGCTCGGCTCACAAGGGGTCGGCCAGAAAAATGCACAAACGTCGCGAGGCAGCCTCGCTTGATCAGGCGATACGCCGCGACCGGCGAGTCGATTCCCCCTGATGTCAAGCAAGCAACCTTCCCGCTGACGCCGGTCGGCATACCGCCGGGTCCTTCGACTTTTTCCGCTGAACAAAATGCATCCTTCGTCAGAAGCTCTATGTAGACCGTCAGGTCTGGGTGTTTCAGACTAACTTGTTTGCCGGTTCTCTCACAAATGGCTGCGCCGACGGACTTTTCAATATCCATCGAGGTCAAGGCTAATCGCTTATCGGCTCGCTTGGCGGTGACTCGAAAGGTATGGAACGACTTGGCGTTGAGCTCGGCAACTGCAGCTGCGGAGAGTGCCTCAAGATCCGGGTCACCTAACTGCAACGGAATCACGCGACCCAGCGAAAAGTTTGCAATGCCGCACACGCGAATAAGCCGGTCTCGAATGACATCCAAGTCCACTTCGGGGGGAAGCTCAATGCGAATACGGCTGTGGAGGTTCTGAACCTGCCGAATACCCAAATCTTTCAGGGCTGTGCGAATGTTGGTGATGAGGCTTTGCTCGAAGTAGTCTCGATTGTGACCCTTCAAGGCAAGTTCATGATAATGGGCGATGGCGCATTTCATGGCGTGCGAGGCTCGTCGTTTGTGAAGCGTGAAACGCAGGCAAGCAAGATTGTGCGGATCATGGTCATAAACGAGATGCGCTTCACGAGTGACGATTCACTCTCCGAGCTTTTCGAGAAACCGTTCTGCATCAATTGCCGCCATACAGCCAGAACCTGCGGCTGTCACGGCTTGGCGATACGTGGAGTCCTGGACGTCCCCCGCAGCGAAGACTCCCCGAACATTTGTGCTGGTGCCAGTGAGCGTGCGAATGTAACCTTTCTCATCCATATCGATCTGGCCAGTGAACAAGGCCGTGTTCGGCCTATGACCGATTGCGATAAAGACACCGGCACAAGCCAACTCTGCTGTTTTTCCTGTTACCGTATTCTTGAGCCGGACTCCGGTTACGACCTCTTGCCCGAGCACATCTTCGACCACGCTGTTCCAGACGAACGTGATCTTTTCGTTCTTCATTGCCCGATCTTGCATGATTTTGGAGGCACGGAGTTTGTCGCGTCGATGGACAATGAAGACTTTTGTGGCGAATTTGGTGAGGAAGGTGGCTTCTTCCATGGCACTATCGCCTCCGCCCACCACGACCAGGTCTTTTCCTCTGAAGAAAAATCCATCACAGGTGGCACAGGTTGATACACCATGGCCGATCAGTCGCTTCTCGTTCGGTACGCCGATCGGAATGGCTGATGCGCCTGTAGCGATGATGACGGTTTGAGACGCTACTGTGCGTTCGCCATCAATGGTGAGTGTCAACGGGTTGTTTCTAAAGTTCACGGCCGAAACATCACCGGTAAGGAATTCCGTGCCGAAGCGTTCTGCTTGGGCTCGCATCTCTTTCATCAGTTCAGGCCCCATGATCCCTTTGGCAAATCCAGGGTAGTTTTCCACTTCTGTCGTGGTGGTGAGCTGCCCTCCCGACTGCCAGCCCTCGATGAGCAGAGGAGACAGATTGGCCCGTGCGGTATAGATTGCAGCGGTCAAACCGGCTGGTCCAGAACCGATGATGGTGACGTCGCGCATGCGGGGACTCTAACATAACGGGAGGGGAGGGCGGTAGGAGGCTACTGGTGATTGCCTGAACGAAAGAAGTCGTGGCACACCGTTCGTAGTCTTGGATGATCAGCTATGAACGGCAATGGTTCGGGTCTTGGTACGCAAATCCCTCCACGCGTTCATCCAGAGAACAATGACCGGAAGCTACCTGATCGGAGGAGAAGTTGTGGATGATGCCAGTGTAGAGAACATCACGAAAGCGTCTCGAACCCGCTTCCTACCAATCGCGCGATGCAATGTTCCGTCAATGATCATATCGGCCCTGCTGATTTTTTTTGAGAGCGGCATTTGGCTACGAATACGTTGGAGCGCTTCAGCGCGGGTGAGACCGTTGCGTTGCTTCAAACGGGCGATCTGAGTACGCTGGTCGGCGGTGACGACGATAATTCGGTCCACTCGTTTGTCGATGCCGGCTTCAAATAAGAGGGGGACATCATAGAGCACAACCGCGTTCGGATCCTTTGTTGCTGCCTTCCTGGTCAGCCGCTGTTGTTCGCGGGCGACTCGGGGATGGATGATTCGCTCAAGCTCTCGAAGTTTCGTACGATTGCCAAACACGATTTGCCCGAGGGTTTGTCGGTTGATCGTCCGGTCAGCGTTCAAGATGGATGTTCCGAATCGACGGATGATGTCTCGCCACGCCGGTTTGCCTGGTTGGACCACTTCTCTTGCCAATTCGTCGGCATCAATGACAATGGCCCCGCGTTGCTTGAACATCTTCGCTACGGTGCTTTTCCCGGTGGCGACACCCCCGGTGAGTCCGATCAAGATCATCGCGGCGGAGCTTACCATGCGTCGGGCCTGACAACAAACTGAGATTGACATCCTCTGTTCTCCGCTTGTATGAATTTTGTCATGTATCGATTGTTGCTGATCGTCTTTTGCTCTGCCCTTAGCGCTGGGGTGGCTGTGGCTGGAGCGGATGGCTTGGGACCCAGTCCACGGACGATCACTGTTGCACTGGACGGTTCGGGTGATTTCTCTTCGATACAAGAGGCTGTCGACAGTGCCGGGAAAGGCGACACGGTGCTGATCAAGGCAGGAGTGTATCCCCAGGACCTGACCATCCATAGTAAGGAAGGGATCAAGATTGTCGGAGCCGGCGTAGAGAAGGTTGTGCTGCAAGGGCGAGGGCAGATGGTGGGCGTGCTCCATGTGGGCAAGTGGCCCTATGGTGCCACGGATATTGACATCAGCGGTCTGACGATCAACGAGCATGGGGGACATGCGCTTGGTATCTTTAATGGTAACCGGATCGTGCTCCGTCACCTTCATGTCAAGGGCATGGTCTTCAGCCAGCAGGTCCAAGAGGTCCGAATAGAAGACTGTGTGATCGTCGGAAGCGAGACGACCGGCGCGCACTTTTCTGATTCTCACGCCACCCTGGTCGGAAACTTTATCCACGATAATGATTATGGCGTCAATGTCACCGGCAAATCATCGGTTCGACTCGAACGCAATGTCATTACGAGAAGTCTTTTTGAGGCTGTCGTCATCGGTGATCAGTCTGCCGCAGTGTTGGTGAACAACACGTTGGTGAAGAACGGCGGTGGCGCGACATTTCTCGGCGCATCGAGGATTGAAGCCATGGGGAATATTCTGAGTTTCAATAAGATCGGCTTTCTGATTGCTCCATCGAGTCAGGCAAAGGTTGGATACAATCTTCTCTTCAACGGCGAGGCTGACTATATGTGGGCCGGATCGCCGAATCGTCCCGCTCCCGAGTTGAAAGCCAATTCCGATATCTTTGCGGATCCCCGCTTTGTTGATGTCGAGCGGGATGATTTTCATCTACAGCCTGGCTCTACCCTTCTCGGTGTGGGTGGGTTTCCTCATCTTGGAGCGCTCCCGCCTGGTCGATCTGGATCAACTCAATAGAAAATCCATTAAAAGCAATGAGATAGCCAGCTGTATTCTTCGGCCAGGGTGTGTCTGATATCTTTTGAGGCGAGTGCGATGCCTTCCCGTGAGCTGTCCGGCTCAAGTAACGGATTGATCATGCCGAGAAAGATTCAACCAGGAGGTCGTCCTTGGCTAGCTTTCGAAGCAACCTCGAAAAACTGTCGGGTGAGAGAATTCCCTCTCTCATGGACATGGAGTCGGGGAAATTGGTCGGTGCCGTGCTTCCCATGTCCGAACAGGCTCAGATTCAGATGCGGAACAGCATTGAGGTGATCGAGTATCTCCTGAACCAGGAACAAGTAATCTGGAGCTAAGTTTCTGAGCATTATCCCTATCTGTCTCCCGTCATCGTCTTCTCGGACCATCAAGGAACTCTTCCCTATCCAGCGAGGCTGACGCCAGAGCTCGGGTGAATTCCGCTCTTGGTTGATTCCGTGCAATTCAGACAATGGGGCAAAAGACCGAAGAGGGACTTGAGTTGAAGTGCCTCGACGGACTGCACGCTTGATTCCGATGTCCATTGGGTGCATCGTAGTCACCCGCGCACAGCCTGCTTTTGTGGGGAGCATGGAGCTCTTATGGGGAAACCAGGTCAGAAGTCTTCTCGTTCCCAGGCTCCTCATGGTGCTGAACGGCAACGGCTGGAAGAGGATGCGCTTCGGAAGCGGCATTGGAAGCGCTGGGGACCATACCTGAGCGAACGGGCCTGGGGGACGGTTCGGGAAGACTACAGCCCTTATGGCACGGCGTGGGAAGCATTTCCGCACGACCATGCTCGCTCTCGTGCCTACCGCTGGAATGAAGACGGACTTGCCGGTGTTTCGGATCGTCATCAATACATCTGTTTCGCGATTGCGCTTTGGAATGGCCGGGATCCCATTTTGAAGGAGCGGGTGTTCGGCGTGACGGGCAATGAAGGGAATCATGGAGAAGACGTCAAGGAATACTATTTCTATTTAGATTCAACGCCAACCCATTCATACATGAAGTATTTGTATAAGTATCCACAGGCTGAATTTCCCTATGCCAGGTTGGTTGAGGAGAATCGCCGTCGTGGGCGGCAAGATCCGGAGTATGAGCTCATTGATACGGGTGTCTTTGATGAGGATCGCTACTTCGATGTCGTGGTGGAGTATGCCAAGACGACGCCGGAGGAGCTATTCATCCGGATCCATGTCACGAACCGGGGGCCTGAACATGCCGAGTTGACCCTCTTGCCGACCCTCTGGTTCAGAAATACGTGGTCGTGGGGACTTGATGCCCGTCGGCCACGAATGCGTGAAGGAACCACGGCGAAGAACCTCAGTGTGATTGAACTGGAGCATGAGTACTACGGGAAGCGTTTTCTCTGGTGTGAGCGAAGGCCACCGTTGCTGTTCACGGAAAACGAGACGAACTCCCGACGGTTGTATGGAGATCGGGAAGGCTCAAAGCACGTGAAGGACAGCATGCATGATTACATCATCCATCGACAGATCGATGCGGTGAACCCTGGGAAGATCGGGTCGAAGGCGGCCGCGCAGTATATGTTGACCCTAGCTCCTGGGGCATCGGATAGCGTTCGTCTCTGCCTGACGAATGAGTCGGATCCGAAAGTGTTCAGTGAGAAGCACATCGACGGACTCTTTGACCAACGGGTCCAGGAGGCCGATGAGTTCTATGATGACTTGGCTCCGGTACATCTCTCCGAGGACGCGAAGCTCGTTCAACGGCAAGCCTTCGCGGGGTTGCTGTGGAGCAAACAGTTCTACCACTACGATCTGAAACGCTGGCTTATGGGTGACCCAGGGATGCCGGATCCGCCTCACGAGCGGCTGCATGGACGAAACTCCGACTGGACACACCTCTACAATGCCGATGTGATTTCAATGCCGGACAAGTGGGAGTATCCCTGGTACGCCGCGTGGGATTTGGCATTCCATTGTATTCCCTTGGCCCTCGTCGATTCGACCTTCGCCAAGGAGCAGCTGATCCTCATGCTCCGTGAGTGGTACATGCACCCGAACGGGCAGATGCCTGCCTATGAATGGGCGTTTGGAGATGTGAATCCTCCGGTCCACGCCTGGGCTGCCTGGCGAGTCTACAAAATCGAGAAGAAGCGGAGAGGAGTCGGGGATCGGGTCTTCCTCGAACGCGTGTTCCACAAGTTGCTGCTGAACTTTACCTGGTGGGTCAATCGAAAGGATGCCGAAGGGAAAAATATCTTTCAGGGAGGATTCTTGGGCCTCGACAACATCGGTGTCTTCGATCGAAGTGCTCCCCTCCCGACCGGCGGCCATATTGAACAGTCGGATGCGACAAGCTGGATGGGAATGTATTGTCTCAATATGCTGTCGATCGCACTGGAACTGGCACGGGATAATCGAGCGTACGAGGATGTGGCGAGCAAGTTTTTTGAGCATTTCGTCTATATCTGTCGAGCCATGAACAACATCGGGGGAGAGAAGATTGAGCTCTGGAATAGAGACGATGGATTTTTTTATGACGTCCTACATCTTCCGAATGGACAGACCTGCCCCTTGAGGGTGAGGTCTCTGGTCGGCCTGATTCCGCTGTTCGCCGTAGAAACCTTGGACTCCGAGTTGATCGACCAACTCCCGCGATTCAAACATCGGATGCAGTGGTTTATTGAGAACCGGCCGGATTTTAGCGCACATGTTGAGACCCATTCACAGGATGGAGAAGTACGACGGTTTCTCTCCCTCGTCAATCCGGTGCGTCTCAAGTCGGTGTTGCGGTACATGCTTGATGAGGAAGAGTTTCTTTCCCCTTATGGCATTCGTGCCCTCTCGCGCTACCACAAGGACCATCCCTATGTCTTATCGATCATGGGGAGGGACTATCGGGTGGATTATGAACCGGCTGAATCTGGTACCGGGCTCTTCGGGGGCAATTCAAACTGGAGAGGGCCTATTTGGTTTCCCGTCAACTATCTGCTGATCGAATCCCTCCAAAAGTTCCATTACTTTCTCGGTGAGGCGTATCGGGTGGAGTACCCCGTACGTTCAGGTCACTTCGTTTCGCTGAACGAGGTGGCCTCGGAGCTCTCTCGTCGACTGACGCATATCTTTCTCCGTGATACAACTGGACGACGTCCCGTGTACGGCGGGATCAGGAAATTTCAGGATGATCCGTGCTGGCGAGATGCCATCCCATTTTATGAGTACTTCCATGGAGATAATGGGGCTGGGATTGGAGCCAGCCATCAGACCGGATGGACCGGACTAGTCGCGAAGCTCATCCAGCAGAGCGGCGAGTAGGGGGGCGTCATTCGTGAAACGTATCTCGCAAGCGACGAGATACGGACGACGAGGGTCTGCTGATGCGGATTGGTAAAGACGAATGCCAGGATCTCGATCGTGCGCTGAGTCTGGAATGGCTGGAGACGAATGGGTGCGGAGGATTTGCGTCAGGCACCGTGGCCGGCGCCAATACACGCCGCTATCATGGGTTGTTGGTAGTGTCGACATCTCCCGGACGCCATCGCTACGTGCTGGTCAATCACTTAGAGGAATGGCTTCATCTGGATGGCTGCTCGATTTCCATCTCGACGAATCTGTATCCCGGTGTGATCCATCCTCGAGGCTATAGATATTGCGTCGCTTTTTCATCGACACCTTGGCCAACCTGGACGTTTAGAGTCAACGATCACACTGTCAGCCGTGAAATCTTCTGTGTGCGGAATCAAAGCACGGTTGTGGTGAGATGGAGACTGCTTACACCAACGACCGATTCAATTGAGCTGCTGGTACGCCCGAAGATCACCGGCCGAGATTATCATGCTCTTCACCATGAAAACGGAGCGCTTTCTCCTGAAGCGACGGTCACCGGCCAGTGGGTGACCTGGCAGCCCTACCAGAGCCTTCCTGCCGTGCATTGCAGACACACCGGAGTGTATCGCCATGCCTCCGAGTGGTATCGGCATGTGCGGTTTCCCCTCGAACAAGAGCGTGGGCTGGATTTTCAAGAAGACTGGTGGTCTCCAGGAGAAGTGCTGTTCCAATTGGGGCCTGGCAAGGAACAGGTTCTCGTGCTGACCAGCGAAGCGGTTGATGATAGTGAGACTGGAGAACTCATTCGGACGCAACGTGCCTGGCGGGTGAGCCATCACAAGGCCACACAGAGTCCTGACCGCTTTGCCGAAGCACTCCGGCAAGCCTCCGGTACCTTCCTCGCCCAGCAGGGTTCGAGGCAGACGGTGATCGCTGGATATCCATGGTTTACAGATTGGGGGCGGGACACCTTCATCTCATTACCAGGCCTCTTCTTAGTGACCGGGCAGTACGAGGCTGCCTGGCATATCATTCAATCCTTCATCCCTTTTGTGTCAAAAGGCATGGTGCCGAATCGTTTCCCCGATCTCGGCCAAGATCCTGAATATAATGCGATTGATGCGTCCCTCTGGTTTATCCATGCCGTCGATCGTTATCTGGCCTACAGCAAGGAGACGAAACGTGTTCAAGTCGTCGCGTGGCCGGCTATTAGACAGATTCTCGACGGCTATCGTCACGGGACGAGATACAACATCAAGATGGATGCCGATGGGCTGATTACCGGAGGGATGCCTGGGATACAGCTGACTTGGATGGATGCCAAGGTCGGGGATTGGGTCGTCACTCCGCGGCATGGAAAGCCGGTAGAAATTCAAGCCTTGTGGATTCGGGCATTGCAGGTTGGCGCATGTTTGGCTGAGAAATTTGGTGATCGGGACTACGCAGTCGGCTGTTGGAAGGATAGAACACGAGCCGTCACATCGTTCCGTCAGCGATTCTGGTACAAGGGTGGACAGTATCTGTACGATGCCATCGATGGACCGGAAGGGGACGATATCTCGATCCGTCCCAATCAGGTGTATGCGATCTCTCTGTGCGATGATCTGTTGACGAACGAACAGGCCACGCAGATTCTTCGGATGGTCAAAGAACAACTTCTTACCCCGGTGGGCCTTCGAACATTGTCACCTCGGGACAGTCGGTATCGGCCACGCTACGAAGGGGGGCCGACCGAGCGGGATAGCGCCTACCATCAGGGAACTGTCTGGCCGTTCCTCTTGGGATCATTTGTGACCGCTTGGGTGAATACATTCGGCTGTACCGCCAAGACTAAACGTGAGGCGCGGTCATTTCTGAAAGGAATAGAAGTGAGTCTCGGGGAAACCTGCCTTGGCCACGTATCGGAGATATTCGATGGAGACCACCCGCATGCTCCACGCGGTTGCCCGGCACAGGCCTGGTCTGTTGCAGAACCTCTTCGCGCCCTGGTCGAGGATCTTGGGCTGCGGATCGCCCCTCAGCCAACCAACTTGGTTCGACATACACGATCCGCTACTCAACAATGCTAGCCGCGCTCTCCCTTGACAGGCTCTCTGCGCATCCGTAGTCTTCACGCAACGTATGGTTTGGAGGCGCTGCTATGCTGATAAAGGTTCGCTTAAGCCGAATGCATCGAGTTGTTGTCGGTGTGCCGCTGTGTCTTCTCATGAGTTTCGCAGTTCCCTACGTCACGTTGGCTGATGACCTGCCTAAAGAATCTGTATTGCCCTTGGGAATTGCGAACAAGGCGATACAGGCTGCGTTAGAGGCCTGTAAAAAAGATGGGTACCGAGTAAGTGTCTCGGTCGTAGACCGTGATGGCGTTCCTCGTGCCATGGGACGTGCCGACGGTGCTGGGCCCCATACGGTCGATAGTAGCCGGAAAAAAGCGTATACGGCCGCCAGCTTGAGGCGTTCCACGAGTGAGCTTGGCGATCTCATCACCAAAGTTCCCACGCTTCAGGCCCTTCGCGATATCAATGGTGAGGTTCTGATTCTGGGTGGTGGGCTCCCCATCGAAATAGAAGGAGACGTGGTTGGCGGAATCGGAGTTGGTGGAGCGCCTGGCACCCATCTGGATGATGCCTGCGCGCAGGCGGGCCTGGATGCGGTCGGTGCGGCTTCCAAGGTTTTGCCGGCCAAGTGAGAGTCCCAACAAGGTTCGCCATGTGGGGTGCCCTGTTGGCGGTGGCGACGGGGTGCAATAGTAATGTTCCCGAGACGGCCTCAGTCGAACTCACGGCGATCCAGCTTCGATTGACCATTGTGAGGATGGCAACCGATCCATTTCTTCAGCGATTCAACCTGACACTGAATGTCCAGGGAGGAGGCTGTCGCTCCTCAACAGAATTATTTCCAGATACAGGCTATGCCGGTCGGCGGAACGTCTATTGGGCGGCGAGGGGCCGAGTATATGTTGTTGGACAGTACGATGCCCGAGTGATTGATCCTCACAACTGTCAGGCCGTCCTGACGGAATTTCGCCATCTCGATCGAGACGTGATCTTTCTTGGGAGCTTCGATCAGGACCAAGAACAACACTGGAAATATGTATCCGCGCTCCAACGACCGGAAGTGCCGTTTGAAAAACGATAAGGACGCGCAGGCGTGATTGAAATGTTTTGAACAATGACCTCGACGATACAGCTCAGTATCCGTCACTCGATGATTACGATCTAAGAGCGAGCCACGTCGTAATATGCAGCAACCTATCATTGGCTACCACCAAGATGAGCAGGGCGACTGGGTTGCCGATCTGGCCTGTGGGCATGGGCAACATGTTCGACATCACCCCCCATTCTTCAACCGTCCATGGGTTCTCACCGATGGTGGGCGTGAACGGCATCTTGGCACGTTTTTGAACTGTAAAAAGTGCGAAGAGCCCGCTGTTGCTGCTCCTCCAGCTTCATCATAACCCGCCCACAGTCAGGGCTTCTCCCATTGTCGACATCAAACGTATCCTGACCACTTCCAATTCGTACAACCTGTCATGTTCTTGGTGGATGGTGGCCTTGGTGATACTGTAGAGAGGCGACGCTTTCGCGACGTCGCGTCGGGAGGAATGGAGGGTATGAGTATGACTCCTACCACACATGCGTCGATATCGGCGGTCGATCCTCGATCCAGGTTCTTCGTGCATCGAATCCAAAAGGGTTACGCCGCGTGGATCGGATTGCTGCTGTTTCTGTATTCAGCACTGTTTTTCACCATGGCCTTCTATGGAGCCCATTTGAAGCCCGTCGTCGTGCTCTATACGAGTGATTCATTGGATGAACGGCAGGCGGCGGCCGAGGAGATGTTGGCGTTGAGCCAGACGGTCTGGGTGGCGGTGCCGGTCCTCTTTTTCGGTTCCGTTATTTTTAGTCTTGTCGTGACACGGCGTGTGGCGGGTCCGCTCTCTCGACTGGACGAAAGTCTCCAGCAGTGGGCGAGAGGGAACCTTCGTTGGCGTATGCGCTTTCGTCCCAGTGACCGCCTGGAAGAGTTGGCTGATCATGCCAACTGCGCCTTGGAGAATATCGAACGATCGTTTGGCTGCATTCAGGATCAGACCCTAGCGCTGCAGGCGATGCTCCATAAGATTGAGAAGGTTGAGCCTACGAGCGTGAAGGAAGCACGAGAGGCTCTGGAAGAGATCGCAGAGATATTACAGCAATTTGACTTTCGCACGACCGTTCATAGGCTCGGAAGGATGTAATGGTGTGCGTAGGAAGTCGAAATGGTGGATTCACTGTACTTGAAGTGCTGGTGGTTCTGGTTGTGCTGAGCGTGCTCGTTGCGGCGGCGATGGTCTCGCACAGTCAGGTTGTGAGTCATGCCAGAGGGCTGGAGGCCGAGACGGCCCTCGCTGAGATCAACAGATTGGAAACGCTCTATCACACCAATCATGCAGCATATTCAGGTGATCTTGCTGCCATTGGGTTTAATCCCGTGCCGAGGCTCAAGTATTACACGGTTGAGGTTCGGGTAGATGACGGAGGAGCATCATTTCACGCGGCAGCCATACCGCTCTCTGGAGAACGGACAGAGCCGGCTCTCGTATTGACGCACACGAGGGGTAGGACAACCCTCCAGAAGCGGGATGTCAGGACTCTGGCTCGCCAGAGTCAAGATCTGAATCCTCTGAGCGGGATGTCCTCGAGGGCCGAGGGCCAGGTGCAGATGAGTATTGGAACACAGAGGAAGTCGCAACAGGAGGATTGTCGGAAAGGTGGTGAAGCAACGGTTGCAGCGGATGGATTGCTCGATATGAATTTCTGCTTGAAATAAGTCCATGAATATATTGGCAGTGGTCAGCCCCGGTTTGGTTAGGGTAGACTGAACGCACTGCTTTCGCTGAGACGTCCCGTCCATCAATCACGAACTCCACGGGTCGGTGTAGGTAGGACCATCAAGATCGTACCTCCCTTCTCCCACAGAGAGACGTGGTTGTCTTGCGAGAGCCGGATGAGGGAGTCGTGGCCAGCCGTTCGTTGGCTCATGTCACCCGGCAGAGCCGTTCGGCCATCTTGACAGAGCAGACGGGTTTGTTTGACAACCGTGACGATGAGGACTCATACGGATCGCCGGCTATTATGCTGACGCAACGTTATCAAGTGGCCGTGCTCTTGGTCGTGGTTGTGCTCTGCGGATGCTATCTGTTGTTGCCATTGGGCGCCTCGTATGTCTTGGCCAATGGGCTCCGTTCGTATGGGTACAGTCATGTCGTCCTTCAGCTCGGGTATCCCGGCTGGACCACGATGACGATACCGGTCGTTTCCTTCCAGCAAGATTTGGGAGAAGAACGACTCCTGATTTCCCTGACCGATGCAGAGATTCAGTATGATTTGGGACAACTGTTTCAAGGTCGTGTGAATCGTATCCTGCTCAGAGATGTCGCCATCCATGTCCTGACCGTCCGCTCAGCCGAACCCGTCATGGGAGAAAAACAAGCTGGAGGGAATAATGCTGACGAGTCATCACTGTGGAAATTGTTGACGGCCGGTGATCTCTTGAGAAGTCTTCCCATTCTCCCCTTCGCCGAATTGCAGCTGGAGCATCTGACCGTGTTCCGTGAGCAAGCGACGGGGCCGCTTCGTAAAGTCACGATTGATGGAGAGCTGACCGCTAGCGGCAATGGGGTGGGAGGACATCTTTCATTTCGGGGACGAGATACCGGCTCTTATGGTCTTGTGGTGGCGGGGAATTCGGCGAGTACGTGGTCAGCGACCTTATCATCAACGCGACCACACGCAGTTCCGATTGTCTCCTGGCAGTCCCGGTCGCGTCCGACCGATGGGTCGGATATTCAAGTTGACGGGCAACTTCGAATTAACGTGCAAGAACTGGCTCCCTTCATCGCCCTCCTGGTACCGATCGGTCCGGAATTGGAGAAGGTCACGGGACAAGTCTCACTCGATTGGGCCGGGGTTGCTGCAACCCGGGCTGCGCTTGGATCGCTTTGGGAGGATGCGCACACCCGTGTAGGCGGTCAGGTCCGTATCACGCTCACTCTGCCCGAACTGAAAGGAGTGGCGAAAGACATTGCACTGGCCTATGTGGGAAGGTTTGTCGGCAATGCCGCTCAAGCGGAGTGGGACATGAATCCCGGCGTGCTCCTCACCGCGACGCTGAATACCCAACCTCGATTGATTCCAGACGTGGTTCGGTTGATCCTTCCTCATGGCGATCAACCTGTACGAATTGAGAACAAGGAGGTCGTGAAGGGGACGCTCTATTGGAAAGAAACTCCTATCCACACCGTAGCCCACGGTCCGCTGCAGGTGACCTATGGCAGATCAGCCGGGCCATTAGTTGCCACGTTCGAAACCACCAGGGCTGAAGGGCGTGGCAATGAACTCATATTGGCTGAAGGGGCTTATCAATTGGAAGGAGTGCTTCCGAGGGTATTCACAGAGAGGCTTTCCGCTAAAGAGGCGGCAGGAGTCGTCCGGGGTACCATACGATTAGAACGGGCGCATATCGCGGGAGTCCTATTACCACCATCCTCGGTTACGGTCAAACAGATCGGACAAGGTGCGGTCTTTGTGCCGGGAGCAACGCTGAACCTCTCTGAACCTCTGACCGTAGACTGTGATCTCATTCCACTGCACTGCATCGGGGGACCGCTGGCCGTCACCATTCGGGCTCCCACTGTTAGAGTCGGTGGTCAAACTGTCACGGTTGTCCAAGGACTACTCAACATGCAGGAGATGGAGACGCGAGGCACAAATTGGACAAGCAGCGGGATGTTGGTGGTGGATGGAGTCAGTGTGGGGGCTGGAACGGTCATTCCGTCCCCGAGTCATTGGGTGACAACGTTCACGGCTGATCACACGAACATTGGGGCGGATCTACAGGTCGATCTTCCGAATCATGAAGGGGTGGTGACAGCCAGGATTGAGCAATCGCTGAAGACCGCATACGGCGTCTTGCATGGTACGATCGGTCCGGTGCAGTTTGATGGGGCCGAACGGCGGCTCAGCCGATTGATTCGAGCGGTTGGCCCAGCGACCGATCTTCTTGATGGGACTGTCAGCGCCACGGTCGATGTGACGTGGGATAATGTAGTTGGTAGCCATTCCAGCAAGGGTACCCACATAACCTCTGCGACCGCACGGGTCGTGGCCGAGAATGTTTCTGGGTACTATCATGACTACGGCATGAGGGGGGTGAGCACATCTGTGGTGTTTCGTGCTAACGGGAGGGAATCCATTGTAACGGCTCAGCCGGCGGCTCTCTTCGTCGGGGCCCTCCAGAGTGGCATTGAAGTGACCAATCTCAGGACTGTTTATCAGGCACAGTGGAAATTGACAGAGCCACTTCCAATTGTTCAGCTGAAAGACTTTCAGTGTGAGGCGTTTGGAGGGACGATCACCAGTCCGGGTCTTGTAGTAGACTTGGCGTCGTCTCCATCCACCACGACGGTTTCTCTACAGAATCTTGATCTCGCGAAGATTCTCAGTGTGGAACAGCAACGGGGACTGCAGGGAACCGGGACGCTCAACGGGACACTCCCGGTTACGATCACATCGAGGGGGGTGGCGGTGGAGGACGGAGTGATCGAGGCGCAGCTTCCAGGCGGCGTCATACGATACCTCTCAAACGTAGACTCGCCACCGGTACTGTCAGAATCCGATACGTCCCTCCAGCTTGTTGCGCAGGCTCTCAATAACTTTCACTACAAGTTCCTGCGTGTGGGAGTCAAGTATGGGGAAACGGGCATGTTATATTTGAGTGCCCGATTGGAGGGGCGGAATCCCGATCTGCTACAGACCCCACCCATTCACTTTAATCTCACGGTGCAAGAGCACATTCCGACCCTTCTGAAAAGTCTCCGGCTCATTGAAGAGATACCAAGCACGATCGAGCGAAAATATAGACGACTCTCATCCTCATGAGGTTGATCATGATACCGACACTGAAACGGGCGAACGTGCTGATCGGGGCGTGGCTTCTGCTGGCCATCGGTGCGTGCACCCCACGTGTAGAAGTGGCTGCGCCGGAGAAGCCGATTACGATCAACCTCAATGTGAAGATTGATCATGAGATTCGGTTGAAAGTCGACAAGGACCTTGATCAGGTGTTGTCGAAGGACAGCGGACTGTTCTAAATTTCGGAGGCGACAATGATGATACGGCTGACAATTGCGGTGTGTGCGATCGTCTTAGGCGCTGCGGTTGCTTTTCCCGCGTTCGCCCTGTCGTTAGATGAAGCCAAGGCCAAGGGGCTCGTCGGAGAACGACCTAACGGCTATCTGGGAACGGTGAATCCGTCCAATGCCGAAGCGCAAAGCTTGATCGAGGATGTGAACCGGAAGCGGAAACAGGCGTATGAAGAAATCGCAAAACGAAACCGTACCGATATCCGAGCCGTCGAAACCCTCGCGGGAGAAAAAGCCATTCAGAACACCGCGCCGGGAAACTTTATCGAAGGTCCTGGTGGGTGGATGAAGAAGTAAGCACCTTCCCCTTTATCCGTAGCGATCGTTCTTCCAAGGGAACGCGGTGTTCGAGTACCCACGGACTTCCCAGAACCCTTTCTCGTCTGTATCTGAAAAGACAATCTCCTTCACCCATTTGGCCCCTTTCCAGGCATACCGTTTCGGGACGATCACCCGAACCGGTCCACCATGGTCTCGTGACAGGGGTTTGTCATTCCAACTATGAGCGAGGAGAACATCGTCATCGTCACAGGCTTCGAGCGGGAGGTTGGTCGTGTAGTCGTCGTAGGACTTGAATAGGACAAATCGGGCAAGCGACAGCGGTTTTACGATGGATAGGATGTGTTTGAAGCTCACGCCTTCCCAATCGTTGTCATAACGACTCCAGGAAGTCACACAGTGAAAATCCGATCGATCTTTGAATTGAGGCTGGGTGAGGAACTGATCCCACGTCCATGTCACAGGGGTCGTCACGAATCCTCTAATGTGGAATGTCCATTCGTTCAACGGAATATCCGGTTTGAACCCGAGGTCCAGAACGGGAAAGGTCTCCACCAGGTGTTGGCCTGGAGGCAGGCGGTCATCCCCTTCATAAAAGACTTCACGTTCTTCTCCTCCTCGCCGAGCACGTGCCCATTGTTCTTTAGTCCTTGTCAGCCGATTGTCTTCCATAGACCGGTCCTCCTGCAAAGAGAGTAGTCCAGCAGTGCAGAATCTTACAAGTGGGGGTAAGGCGAAGAGGGGTTCGTGAGAAGCGGCTCAATGATGGCTTGAAAATCTGCAAGCGGTCGAGCCCCGACTAAGGGGCGTCCGTTAATAAAAAACGTCGGCGTACTCGTCACGCCAAGCTTCAGCCCATCCTGCAGATCACTCAACACTTCTGCTCGATAGCGGTGGTTGTTCATACAGCTGGTGAATGGCTCAGGCGACAGGCCCAGGGTTTCAGCCAGGTTAGAAAAATCCCAGGCGTCTTCCGATCGTTGGCGGCTGAACAACGCATCATGATAGTCCCAGAACCGGTTTTGCTCAGCGGCGCATTGGGCCGCTTCAGCGGCCGACAGGGCCTGCGGGTGATTCAGCCCTGGAAAATCACGATAGACCAGCTTCAATTTGCCTGGATATTTATCCAGGAGCTCCTTGAGGGTGGGAACACTCCGTCGGCAATAGGGACACTCAAAGTCAGAGAATTCGATGATCGTGACGGGAGCGTGGTCTGTGCCGGTCCAGGGATCGTCATCCGCACGGACCTCTAGCAGGGGGAGCGCTGCTTGTGGAAGATTCACTTGGATAGCGGTTTTGCGCCGCAATTGGACTAGGAGTGCCTGGCGGATTCGAGCTGTCTCCTCCGGGGTCTGAAGAGAGAGAGCCAGTGCCTCTTTCTGAGATGGGTGCGTTGCTTGGCGGACTGGGCCAGGCAGACCGGCTAGTTTGGTAATCGCTTCAGATTCCCTCGCGTTAGCGATAAGGTCTGGAACGGCGATGCCTCTTCTGGCCGCTTCAGCCGCGAGGAGTTCCTCATCGATGAGTCGCTGGATTGAGTCATTCAGCAACTTTGTCCGCCGCTCGTCCAGCTGATACAGCGGAAGAGCGACTGCCTGTTCAACTTCCGACATCATGATCGTGCGTGTACCAACCGTAGCGACCACCCGTGTCTTTGCTTCCGAATCAGGCGTCTCTCCGGATGGACCGGTAAGGCTGAAGGGGGGGGCCATGAACAAGAGTATGGATAAGCCGACGATGCCAGCAACCATCCCAGCGAGTGATAGGTTTCTCACAGTTGCCCCCTCGACGGATAATTTGAAGGTAACAACACCCTTCTAGAAATCCAGTGATTCTTGAGAATTGGAATCGGCTGTATGGATGTGGGGCCACGGCGACGCCGCAGTCTCTGCCCCATTCACGCTTCCAAGAGAGCGTTTTCTTGAGGGATTCTACAAGCCGCAAGGCTCGTGATCGGAGCTCAGGCGAGAGGGCTTCCCCATAGGACAGACGTACGTGGGAGGGGAATCCTCCATAGTTCTGCGAACCTGCATGAATCTTACCGCATACCCCCTCCAAAGCAGTACCCACTCTGCGCATGAAAACCCCTACGAGTTCAGTATGGGTGGAACGCAGTTCCTGATCTAGGCTTGGTCACATGAGCCGCAGGAAGCAGAAAACCAACACCACAGAGGTCCTGGATCCGCAGGGCACACAGACCGCACAGAGGCAAACACTATGAACTGGATGAACAACTTTTATGATCCGTCGGTCGCTATACCGCTGTCACTGATTGTACTGGCTGCAATCAGCTTGCTGAGCTGGAGAAAGCAAGGGCGGCAGATCATTCTGGTGTTGACCCTGTTCCTCTACACCAGGTATCTGGTGTGGCGTGGACTCTACACCTTCAATAGCGGCGATTGGCTTAGTCTTCTGGTTGGTGGGATGGTCTATGCCGCGGAAATCTACGCGTTTATTCAGGTAGTTCTCTTTGCCTATCACGCATGGGCTCCGCTTGATCGAAGATCGGTGCCTCTGACTGGCTATCCGACCGTGGACATTTTTGTGCCAGTCGTGCATGAGCCGCTCGACATTCTTCGCCGTACTCTCGTTGGTTGCATCAACCAACGCTATCCAAAAGATCGCTATAGAGTTTACGTGCTTGACGATGGACAACGAGATGAGGTTCGACACCTCGCAGCATCCCTCAACTGTGGATACATACAACGAGTAAATCGGCTCCATGCCAAAGCCGGAAACTTAAATCATGCCCTCCTGCAGACCAACGGGGATCTCATTGCCATATTCGATATGGATCATGTTCCTGTGAGCGAGTTTTTGCATGAGACGGTGGGGCTTTTTCAGGATGAGCAAGTCGCCATCGTTCAAACGCCACACCATTTCTATAATCCTGACATTTTCCAGAAGAATCTCAGGAGCGAGCACATCCTCAAGAATGAGCAGAGTCTGTTCTATCGGGTGCTGCAATCAGGGCGAGACCGACACAACAGTGCCTTTTTTGCCGGAAGTTGTGGCCTGCTTCGTCGTCGCGTCTTGGAGGAAGTCGGTGGGTTTCAGACGGAGACCGTGACGGAAGATATCCATACTAGTATGGTCATTCATGCCAAAGGGTATCGCTCCTGTTACCTCAATAAAGTTCTAGCGGTCGGTCTCATGCCGGAGACGTTCGAAAACACGATGAAGCAACGGATTCGTTGGGCGACCGGTCATGTCCAGATCCTATTTCAGTCGAATCCATTCACGATGAGAGGACTAAGTCTGGCTCAGCGATTGGGCTATTTTGCATCCATTTTCTACTTTCTGCATGGAATCCCGCGGGTCATCTGCCTGGTGGCACCGTTGTTCACACTGCTGTTCAATATTGTGCCGGTCACGGCAGATGTTCCTTCGATTATCAATTTCTTTGGGTCATATTACCTCGCGACGCTTGTCATGTTGCGTACCGTCAGCCGAGGAACTCGCAATGCGTTCTGGTCTGATATCTATGAAACAGCTGACAGTGTGGCCCTCAGCTGGGCAACCCTCAAAACGGCGCTCCGCCCTCGGAAACGGCGACCATTTGTCATTACCCCCAAGGGCGTTGGACAGGATAATCGAGGTCTGTCGCGGGTTTCGTGTGTGCTGCCTCACCTCACTATCATGGGACTGCTGTTAATGGGGCTAATCATGGGAATACGCCTTTGGTGGGAACAGATCCCAATTCCTGGATTAGGAGTCAGCCTGTTGTGGGGCGGTATCAATCTGGTGCTTATCACGGTCGCAATCTTGGCGGCTGCAGAATCACCGGAATGGCGTGCACAGTTCCGCATCAAGCGGCGCATGACCTGTGACATTGTCGCCGACAAACAACATCTCAAGGCCCTCATCATCGACGTGAATGAAACTGGTGCTAGGGTTCTTGTGCGTCACCAGGTGCGGAATGATCGTGATGATCTGCGATGCATCATCAAGAATCCAACCGGAGCACCACTTTCGCTGGATGCCACCATATGTCGCCAAACACAACTCTCACCGAATCTGCGGGAACTCGGGCTGAAATTCATTCATATGAATGAAGCACACACAGAAGCGCTGATCGCGATGACATTTTCGGATTCTTCCGTCTGGAATCATGCCGATAGTGAGCCCGGGATATTCCGGAGCTTGTGGACTGTGGTTCGAGCATTTCGGAAGCTGTTCGCCAAGTCCAGAGTGTCGTATCGGCAGCATGGTCGTCGCCCGTACCGGCACAACTGTCGCCTTGCCTTTCGTGATCGCATCATGACCGGTACGGTGGATAAGGTTTCTCCGGCAGGACTCTCAGTGTATATTCCTGGCACGCCTGACCATATTGGAAAGAATGGCATGTTGTACGTTGACTCATTTTCCTTGCGTGTACAGCGGAAGTGGGTACAACAATGCGAGGATGGGACCTTGGCTGGATTCACGATTGAACGGGTAGAGAAGGGAGCCGAAAAGTGGCAAGAACTCACCGCACGTGCGGCATGATATTCGCGGCAGTTCTATCCTGGCCTGGCATCGCAGGGGCCGGGGATGTCTTTACCGGGTTTCAGATGGACGACCACAGCCAGTATTACGCCTACATGGGTGTCCGGACTCCCATCATGGCCACATCTTCGAATCTACAGCCCTTTGTCCAATTTATGGGAGCTGGGCTCGGGTATTCCTTTAAGGATCGCGGTACCATCCGCGATGCGGAGGTTCAATTCGCCACACCGGCCCTCGGATTGAAATACCGGCAAGGGCCTTGGACTGTCCTAGGGTTTGCAGGACCTCAATTGCGATGGAAACAGGCAGATCTAGTGGGCGGAGGCAAGAGCCATGAACAGGACATCGGTTTCCAACTGCAAGGGGAAGCCTTTCGGTGGCATGAACAGGGAACTGTTCATGCGATCGTCTCCTATACCAACTTGGATGGGTTAGTCTGGAGCCGCTTGAGGGCGACCAGGCTGGTGTATAAGAACGACCAGAACTGCTGTTCTCTCTATCTTGGCTGGGATATTGCCGGTATGGGGAATAAGGATTTCTATGCCGTGCAAACCGGACCCATTGCCCAGGTACCGATTGGGTGGTTTTACCTGACACTCAAGGGCGGCTATCAATACTCCCAAACGTTCCTCAATGGAGCATACGGCGGGTTAGAAGTGTATGTTCCCTTCTAAGATGAATCCATAGCAGACGATGTCTTCCCGTCCTCAGTAGCCCCACCAGGGGCAGGGATTTCCGAAACCAGCAACTCTCCCTGACACAGAGCCTTCACCGAGACCGTGTTTCTACATCTAGCAGAATAACCCATGCGGTTCGAGCGGTGCAGAAGCAACCTCAGTGGCCGGTCTCATCCCTGTTCCGCGACTGAAGTGTGATTTTGTTATGCTGCCACAAGCAATGCGGCACACCGCATCCCGCGAGGCCCCGCCAAAGGAGTACCTACTCTGTGGAGGCTTCCCCCTACGAGCTTGCTATGCACAGATCGTGAGTTCTGTTCTAGCCTTAGTCACATGAAGTGCGGCGCACAGAAAGCCTCAGAGGATCTGTTACCGCAGGGCAGCGGATCATATGTGGATAAGTGTAATAAGCCGGGGGGAGGTACTCATTAGTCAGGGAATCGAGCTGGATCTGTATTTTTAAGCTGGAGTCGCTGCAAAGCAGAGCGCCGGACTGAGCGATCAGGAGAGCAAAGGAGATCGAAATATGTCGCAATGGGACGAACTATTCATCGGAAATAGCCAATCTTTTCTCAAGGCAAAGAACATGATCCCGCGCTTGAGCGCCTCTAAGTCGACAGTCTTGATTTCAGGAGAGACTGGAACAGGAAAAGAACTATTTGCGCGAGCGCTTCACTATTCCAGTGAGCGGAGGGGTAAACCGTTCGTGCCCGTGAATTGCGCGGCCCTGCCGGATCATCTAGTGGAGAACGAGCTATTCGGCCACAGCAAGGGAGCATTTACCGGTGCCCTCGCCGAGAAACACGGGTTGTTTCATGAAGCGGATGGCGGGACCCTGTTCCTCGACGAAATCAACAGTCTCAACATGGTGGCACAGAGCAAACTGTTGCGTGTCCTTCAGGATCAGGAATTCAGGCCGCTGGGTTCCACCAAAAGTCGCGCCGTCGATGTGAAGATCGTGGCTGCGACCAATACGGACTTGCGATATTTGGTCGAAGCCCACCAATTCAGGGAAGACTTGTTCTATCGTCTGAATGTGTTGTCCGTAGTGCTTCCTCCACTGCGTGACCGACGGGAAGATATTTCCGATCTGGCCAAGCACTTTGTGGATCGCTCCGCGGAAGAATTCGGTAAGGGAGCAGTCCGGCTATCGGCAGACGCGATGATGAAGTTGATGAACTATGCGTGGCCAGGGAATGTGAGGGAGTTGCAAGCGGTGATTCATCGCGCGGTAGCGATGGCGATAGGCGATGTTCTTGAGGCGGCCGACCTGGACCTGCCTGATCATGAGCCGGCTGGAGTCGCAGCGACGGTTGTGTCGGAGGGGCCAACGGAGATGGTCATAGGTCAGTGCGGGTTTCAGGCGATGAAGGCGAAGATGATCGACGAATTCGAGCGGACGTATCTGAGCAAGTTGCTCTCCGTACATCAGGGGAATATTTCCCAAGCGGCCCGCGCCGCACGCAAAGAGCGCCGTGCATTCCAGCGGTTGCTCCATAAGCATGGGCTCGATCGCCGCATATTTTCTGCGGCCTAAGATGATCGGCGGAAGCTTGTTGCCTGAGGAAAGCTTACCGCAGGGTAAATAATCTGACAGGGCATCTTTCAAGATTCCGCGCGGTTCGATGAATGTGTGGCGCGGCACTAAACGTGCGTCTGACCGGCGACTGTGGAAAGGCCGGATCAGTTTTCAACCAGCAACAGAGTGGCATGGCTGCTGCTCGGGTATCTCTGTTCACATCCCGACGCCAAAGATACAGCAGAGGGAATAGAGAATTGGTGGCTTCGCGCGCGTGGAGCTAAGGTCGATCGTCAAAGTGTGAATGACGCGCTGAATGACCTCACGACAAGGGACTGGCTCCTCCGGAGGGGAAGTATGTCGGGCCAGCAGGTCTACGGCTTGAATCCAGCCCGAAGAACAGAGCTGCAACAGCTTTGTGATTCATGTCAGTAAGGGCATCCGAGCCATCCTATCCCAAGGCCGGATGCTATCTTGTCTGTTCGCTTCACGTTTTACCGTTCGACATGCTGACGACCCTGAGTCCCATCGAAGGGCGAGATACGCTTCACGCACTATGGGCAGGAGCTGGTCTCGGCCATACTTGATGCAGTTGCTCCACTGGTGGTGTTAGGAACGGATTGGCGGGCGATTCGAAGGTTCTCCGAGGCTTTTTCATAGTACTGCGGATTGAGTTCGATGGCTTTCTCCAAGCAGACCACTGCTTTCTTGGCATTGTTGACGCCAAGAAGTGCAACACCGAGGTTGTTATAGGCGCGTGGTTCATCCATCGCCTTTTTGAACGTGTTCAACGCGTCCGCATAGCGTCGGCGCTGCACATAGGCGATACCGAGGTTGTTATAGAGTTTGGGATTGTTCGAGCCGGCCGATACAGCCTGTTCATAAGAGTCGATAGCGGCTTCGTAGTTGCCGCTCAATGCGTAGGCGAGGCCGAGATTGTTCAAGACGTTTGGCTCGCGCGAGCGATGGGTCAAGGCCGTGTGGTAGGACGCGATGGCTTCGGCATGGCGTTTCTGTTGGTCGTACAGGAGCCCCAGTAAATTATGCGCTTGCCAGCTGGCTGGGTTGAGAGAGATGGCCTTGGTCAGGGCCTTCTCAGCTTCCTGGTGCTTGCCTTGCATCAGATAGATCTGTCCAAGGCCTTCATGGACCGGTGCAGATTCCGGCTCTCTGGTCCGTAGGTCTTGAAAGTGCGTCAGGGCCTGATCGAGAAGACCCTGCTGTAGGAACACCTGACCGAGCTTGAGACGAACGGGGTTGCGGGTGGGATCGGCCTTCAAGGCCTTGTCATAGTGCAGGCTTGCCAATGGATAATTTCGGGCTTGTGCATCAAGGTCGCCCTTACGTTCATGTTCCTCAGCCGTGAGTTCAGGGGTGGAAGAGGTAGCCGCTTCAAGGCGTTCTTGCTGTTTCTTCTGTTCATCCATCATTTTCCGATATTCGGCCATATCCACTGACGATGCAGCCTGATCCTTGGCTCCCCAGCATCCGGTGAATGTACCAGCTCCAACAGCAAGCCCTACAGTCAATAGGAACCTCAGAGATTGTAGCGATCTCATCACGGTCAGCCTCCCTCGTGTGAACAGCGTTTCTGTACCGTCAGCATGCCGCGAGGCTGAGCAACGGTCAAACAAAACCTATTTTCTAATTGTTGTTTGGGTGATGTGCTGCTCGGCTGCGGCCTCTGAACCGCATCTGGGGCTGGTTTGGTAGGTCTCACCTGAGGCCGGGGAGCCGCAGTCAACGAAGGAGGCACAAGCGTATGCTGAGAAAACAGTCAGTTGGAGTGGATCGAGTTCTGGCCGATGGATTGCAATGTCTGGAAGCAATGCGGAACACACCTCTAGCATGACACCCCGGGGTAAGAGGATGAGGGAATCTCCTGCATCCTTAAGCTGTGCACGACTAGGGGGGTAAGAAGCAGAGTTATGTTAGGCGCTGTTATCACCCACAACTTTAATTAACTGAAAGGTATAAACCATGTTGAATGCAATTCGTCAGTTTGTGAAGGAAGAAGAGGGTGCGTCTGGAGTTGAGTACGCGATTCTCTTGGGTATCATGGGTGTGGCTGTCGCCGCACTTATTGGGCCACTTGGCACCGCCATTGGCCTGTCTCTTTCGAACGCAACCACTGCCATCACCACATCACAGGGTTCCTAATGATGGCGTTGGCAAAAGCTAAGTAGCAAATGAACCCACGCTAACATGGAAATGGTTGGCCCTATCCAGGTAGGGCCAACCAAATCATGAAGGGTAGCGGCGTACTATTAAAACCAAGCGAAATGTGATGCGAACAGAATGTGAGCGACCATGATGCAACCCATACTGATCCTCGCGCTGACCATGCTGCTTATCATGGCAGTCTACAACGATCTTCGATGGTCTCGTATTCCAAACTGGCTCACCTTTTCGGCAATCGGCATCGGTATTCTGCTTCAGGCCTGGGTAGGAGGACCGGAGGGTGCCTTGTCTAGCATGGCCGGACTTGGTGTGGGGATGGGGCTGTTTCTCCTTCCCTATGCCTTCAAGGCCATCGGAGCCGGCGATGTGAAATTAATGGCGGCGGTTGGTTCAATGGTTGGTTCATTTGGCGCAACCTCTGTCGCCCTCCTTTCAGTCATGGCGGGAGGCGTCTATGCGCTGGGTGCCATGGGCTATCAATGGGGCCTCGCCGCCACATCCAGGAAATTGGCATTCGCGGCATATGGCGCATTCGTGACCGGAGGATCGACCGGGATGGGGGAGTTACAACTTCCCTTCAAGTTACGGTACGGGCTGGCGATTGCTGCCGGCACCCTACTGTTTCTCGGAGGAATCCAACCCTTCGGGGGGTAGGCATTACACAGAACTCGGCTATGGTTGGACAGGTGGCAGTGAGAACCATGAATGTGAATAGCAAGAACACTCACATGGCAGCGATGAAAGAGGAGGAAGGGCAATGAAGCGGTATCGGCCTCTGGTGTTTTTCGGATTGGCGGTGGTGCTGGGGGTCATCACCAGCGTCCTCGTGTTCTCATGGCTCCAGAACGAGAAAAGCCGGCTGCTGGCAGCTGCATTGCCCACAGGCAAAAATGTGCAAGTCCTGGTGGCCAATGCGGATATTCCCTGGGGAACGAAATTGACGCCCGAAATGATGCTGGCTCAGGAGATGCCCACCGGGATAATTCCTGAAGGACACTTTACAAGTGTTGAGGCCGTCAAAGACCGGGTATTGCTCGTAGATTTAAGGAGAAACGAGATGCTGCTGGAATCAAAGCTGGCACCGGTAGGGGCGGTCGGCGGAGTGGCGGCAGTGACGGATCCGAACAAGCGAGCCATGTCGGTGAAAGTCGATGATGTGATCGGAGTCGCTGGGTTCATCAAGCCGGCCGATCGCGTGGACGTGATGGTGACGATCGAGCCGGATGCGGGCAAACAAGGCCATGCGATGGCAAAGATGATCTTGGAGAACGTGAAGGTCCTGGCGGCTGGCACGCAAATGGAGCGAAAGGGCAAAGATGAAGAACCCAAACAGGTCCAGGTCATTACCGTGGAAGTGGATGTAGATGAGGCGGAGAAGCTGGCGCTGGCCTCCAATCAAGGGAAGCTGCGACTCGCTTTACGGAATCCGCTCAATAGCGAGAAGGTGTTGACCAAGGGCGCTCAGGTTGGATCGCTCTTAAGTTCATACCGCCCCAAGCCGATGACTAATGGGGAAGGCGGGTTCCGGGTCGAGATCATCAAGGGTGACGTCCGTAAGGAAATCACGTTCTAGGAGTCAGGGAGGCACGGCAATGCAGGTCACACAGCATCGATCAAGTGTTCGTGGACGATGGGTAACGGTCCTGGTGTGCAGCGGGGTTCTTCTGACGGGCCCTTCAGCCATCATGGCAAAGAATGCAAGCCTGCATCTTATCTCGCAGTCTAAGGAAGCCCAACAATTGAACCTAGTAGTCGGCAAATCGACCGTGGTCGATATGCCTGTGGCGATCAAACGGGCCTCGCTGGCTGATCCGCAGATTGCCGATGCCATGGTGCTGAGTCCTAAACAGATCTACGTGACTGGGAAAGGCTATGGCACCACGAACCTCACCTTGTGGGGACAAGATGGCCAGGTGCTCGCCATCCTTGATCTCGATGTCGGAGTAGACATCGTCCGGTTGAAGCAGCAGTTGGCAGAATTATTGCCGGATGAGACGAATATTCGCCTGAGGGGAACCCACGACCATGTGACGGTGTTCGGGACCGTGTCGAGTGAGGCCCGCCTGGGCCAGATCTTGGCGGTGGCGGAAGCCTATGCGCCAAAAAAGATCCTGAACTTTCTGAAGATCTATCCTGAACCACCTGGAACCAAGGTGCCTCATGATGTGCAGTCTGTGACGGTCGAAGTGATCAAGGGGACATCGGTGAATGCAGTGAAGTTTTAACAATCGGAAGGTTGGTAGGAAGCTGGAGGAATATGGCGATGAATTTACGCAATATGATTACGATCATGGGCTGTACCCTCACGATCTTGGCTGGGGCTCAAGCCTTTGGGCAGGATCCGGTTGCGGGAGCTACTGAGCAGCGCGATATTCAAAAGCTTGAGCTGACCGTGGGGAAATCGAAGGTATTGGATCTGCCTGTAGCGATCAAGCGGGCGTCGTTGGCCAATCCAGATGTCGCCGACACGGTCGTGCTCTCTCCGACCCAGATCTATCTGACGGGCAAGACGACCGGAGTGACAAACCTGACGCTCTGGAATGAGAGCGGCAAGATGATGGGCATGTACGACGTAGTGATCGCGCCGGATGTCACCCGTTTGAAAGAAAACCTACATAAGATCTTGCCGGAAGAACAGGGCATCCTGGTCACTTCCGACCACGATCACATCACGCTCTCGGGCACTGCCTCGAATGCCAACAATTTGAATCGGGCCTTGAGCATGGCTGAAGCCTATGCGCCGAAGAAGATAGTGAATGCGATGCAAGTGGGCGGTGTGCAGCAAGTCATGTTGGAAGTCCGCGTCGCTGAAATGAATCGTGAATTGATCAAACGGCTCGGGATCAATTTTACTGGAATCGGCAATGACTACTTTGGTGTGTCGCTATTGGCGAATCTGACGAGACTTGCCAGTCTGAGTCATCCGATCGGGCAGACGGCAACCATAGTCACAGAAGCGACGCAAGTGATCCAAGGCGCGTTTGGATTCAATGCCGGGAGCACGTCTTGGACTGGATTTGTCGATGCCCTCAAAGAAGAAAATCTGCTGAAAGTATTGGCCAAGCCAACCTTGATGGCGCTGAATGGACAGGAAGCGGCCTTCCTTGCCGGTGGTGAGTTTCCGATTCCCGTGCCGCAAGCCTTTGGTCTGGTTACGATTCAATTCAAGAAATTCGGTGTGGGGCTGGTCTTTACGCCAAATGTTCTGAATAGCAAGCACATCAGCCTGAATGTCGCGCCGGAAGTGTCAGAGCTGGACTTCACAAATGCGTTACGAACACAGGGATTCGTAGTGCCTGCCATTACGACCAGGAGGGCAGCAACGACGATCGAATTGGCGGATGGACAGAGCTTCGCCATCGGCGGGTTACTGCGTGACAACGTCAGGGAATCGGTCAAAAAGGTTCCGTTCCTCGGAGAAGTGCCGATTCTCGGTGCCTTGTTTCGCAGTAGCTCCTTCCAGAAGAGTGAAACGGAATTAGTGATCATCGTGACTCCGC
>JAOUGT010000144.1 GCA_029865485.1 Nitrospira sp. | reverse complement strand
CAGAATTGACTTCAGTGTCATGTCTGTTCCTCTCACTGGTTGATTTGTGGAAAGTATGTGCTACGTTGCAGTGAGGTAAATCTTACAGGTAGCGGTGAAACGCATGAAAATAACATCCGACATGGCTTCAACCATTGCCCACTTCCCGCCGCCAAATGGTTATGCGGCGTGGAGGAGGAACTCCACTTTCACGGAGTCGAACGGGAAAATCACTCGACCATCCTTACCACGGTCGAGCACTCCGGCATTCAAGAGCGCTGTCACGTCTGTATGTACAGCCTTCACATCGCGACCCACGCGGCGCGCTGTCTCACGAATCGACAGCGGGCCGGCTCCGCACATGGCCTTCAGCAATTCCCAACGCTTGGCCGTCAACACTTTCCAGAGAAGTTCCGGTGTCGCAAAACTGATGCGAGCAGCCTTCTCTCCCCTGCCGGTTTTCCACACCCGGGTAAAATCAGCCATTGCTTCCTTGGGGGAGCGAACGTCAAGAACGACGGTTTTCATGATTCCACCTCTTCATGTCTCGTTCAAAGTCGGCGAGGAGCTTCTCTGGCGCTTGAAAGATGTACGCTTGCTCCTCCGTACCGAAATGTCTGTGGTCACCTTTTCCTGCTTCATTGTCGTAGCGTACGACGCAAATGCCTTCTACCACGTATGCCAGCCTATACTTGTATGAGTGGGTCGAACCAACTACAGGCTTTGGTACCTTCCATATGGCCAGCTCGGCGAATGCTGTTTCCGAGTACGCTATACGCGTTAGCAAAAGCGCGACGGCTTTCATGGCGAACGGTACCAGTGATTATCGGCTGTTGTCAATGATGACAACATGACGCATGCAAGTGATGTAATAGTGAATACTGAACATATGGGGGGTGGGCTCAGAGCACAGTTTTAAAACGGCTCAAGTCATTTGAAGGCTGCCAACACAATAACCTTGTGTTTTGATATTATGCGGTACGCATGCTGAATACGATGCGATCGATGTGACGAACGTCTAGTAGGTGATGAGATATCATGACCATCGCTCCGATCAAAACCGCACGTGATTATGACCGAGCGCTGCGACGCATCGAATAATTGATGGAGGCTAAACCCGGCACGAAAGCTGGTGATGAGCTGGACGTGCTCACGACGCTCGTTGAGGCGTATGAAGCCAAGCACTATGCGATATGTCCGCCCGACCCGATCGACGCGATCACATTTCGGATGGATCAACTTGGCATGACGAGGAAAGACTTAGAGATGATGCTGGGAGGGCGGGGGCGTGTATCTGAAATCCTGACGAGGAAACGCAACCTCTCGCTCGAGATGATTCGCCGACTCCACCGCGAGTTACACATCCCCCTGGAAAGCCTTATCGGCATAGCCGCTTAGTCACTGCCTTCGCCTCACCAACGTAGGCGTTTCTCCCTCCTGCTTGACTCCGATTGAACCCCTATGATTAGGTCTGCGGCCACTATGCTACCTCTCCGTCAATTTCTGATGCTCTTCTCGATCGTTCTACTCATCGGGCTAGGTGCCACTGGTTGTCAAAAGGAGAGTGAATCGGTTGTCTCCATCGCGCTGCACCCAACGAATGCCAATATTCTCTACGTCGCCACGAATGATGCGGTCTATAAGTCTCGTGACGGTGGCTCGACCTGGGAACGATTCCCGAGTTTCAGCGCCCGCCGGGTGACCACGTTGGCAATCGATCCGCTCCTGCCGGCGGCGATCTATGCCGGCACGATGGGGGACGCGGTCTACAAGAGTCCGGATGGGGGCCAACATTGGCTGCCGCATAATGTCGGGCTGAAAGAGCACGTCTCATTCATCAATCAGTTCGTGTTTCATCCGGCGGCCAGCGAACAGATCTATGCCGCGACGACGGTCGGCGCCTTTTACTCAAAAGACGCCGGCCGTGAGTGGGTCGAGCGGATGAACGGGATGAAGGAGGTTCACATTGTCACCTCGATCGCCATTAATCCCAAAGAGCCGGCGGTGCTCTATGGCGGGACGACCGGTGGGGTCTATCGGTCTGATGATGGAGCAATGACCTGGAAGAAAATCAATAACGGGTTGATCCCCGAGACGGAGCTCATGGCGGCCATGGCCCTTGGGGTCAATGCCATTGAGATCGATCGGACAAATCCCGATGTTGTCTATGCCGGCACAACGAAGGGCCTGTTTCGCACGGCGAATAAAGGCGAGCAATGGGAACGTATCGGCCAATCTATCTCTGATCCCTTTATCAGCAGTCTGGTCCTCCATCCGAAAGATCCATCCCAGCTATACATCGGTGGCCCAGCCGGGATTTGGAAAGCTTCCGATGGAGGAAAAACCTGGCAGGCCATGAACCAAGGGCTGGCGACCTTAAACATTCGCGCCCTGGCGATGGATCCAAAAGACCCCAAGGTGCTGTATGCCGGTACGAACGGCAGCGGGCTCTATCGTTCCACCGATGCCGGCGGGACCTGGGTGCCGGTGCCGTTGAAGGCAGCACCGGCCCAGTCGTAATTGAAATTTCCGCTGTCCGCCTCTCGACTCGGAGTTTCATGTTTCGAGTGTCGTGTTTCGAGTTTAGTTAAGTCTGACTCCCGAAACTTGAAACCAGGGACAGGTAACTCCTAATCAACTTGATACGACCGACAGTCGCTTAGTACCCCGCCTTGGCCCCAGTGCCGCCGTGTGAATAGCGACCGCTATAGGAGATCATCTTGTCAGAAAGGGCCTTCCATTCATCGGCCGTCATGAGATTCTTCATTTTGAACCGCAGGCTTAGGACGCTGGCCGAGTGCTGCATCCGTTGAATGTTCGCTTCATTGAGGACTTTGGAGAATTCTTCTGGTGCGGCGTCATAGCTGGCGTTCAAGGTATAAAGTTGCCGGTGATAGGCTCGCTCCTGCTCACGGCCTTCTTTTAATTCGTTAATGATTTGGCCGACGTACGCATTGACTTGCTTCGCCTTGTCAGGATCCGTCACGGTCCGATTGACTAATCCCTCCATATCCTGTTGCCCCTTTTGCCAGTAGGCGTCGCTCTTGCCGCCACCCATCATGCCATGGTGATGGTGATGTGATGAGCATCCAACTAAGGTAACGAGCGCGAGCGCACTGAAGAGCCCTGATACTGTTCGATTCATACCGTCCTCCCTTGAGAGTTGTTCCCTACCCTTGTCCTACCGTATCATCTCCGAACCCACTATGGCAGAAACTATGGCAGAAACTCACTCCCCTATGTCAGAGCCAATACAGATCCTGAAGGATGAATTCCGCCGACATCTGGAGACGTTCTATGCCCGACTCAATCTGACCCCGCCGTACGAGAGCGTGGAAAAAGCTGTCCGCACCTTGACGACCATCGTGCATGCACTCCCCCACGACGAACAGGCCAGGATTGTAGCCGATCCTGCGTTGCAATGGCAGCAGTTCCGAGCCGCATTTGAAACGTCTGGCCTCGTGAAGAAACATCGTGGGATTATCGCCGGCTTGGTTGCCAATCGCGCGGCCCTGAACCTGCCGGTTGAGTACGATCATTTCTTGAACTTCTTTCGCCGGTGAATGGGGCGTGGCTGGCTTAGGGAGTGCCGGATGGCGTCATGGCTGCGCGCAGCTCGTCATAGACCTGCATGAGGCGGCTGTCTTCCAGGCGATAGGACAGGGTTACCGTCACGATCCCAAATAGCGCGACCATGCCGGCAAGTCCGATAATGCCGATGCCCAAAAACGCCGCGCCAAGCGTTGCGAATCCACCTTCCAGGGCATATTGAACCACAAAGATCAGCGATCCCACCAAGACCACGGCAAACCAAATCATGGTGATGAGGGCCGACGACCAGGGAATGCGTTTGACACAGTATGCCTCCAGCGACTGCTCCTGGGGGGTCACGTGAATGAGGCCTTTCACCGGCCAGGCCGTCCGAAACTTTCTGGAGAAGAGGCGGTATTGTGGACGGATGGCGATCTGAGACTGGTCAGGATACCACCAGGCCACTCCATGGGACAGCATCAAGACCCCGTCTGGCCCGAATCGATTTCGAATGCTATCCACCGTTGCTCCAGGCCACTGATCTGGGCGACTGGCTACGCGGCAGCCATACCGTATGGCATCAGGGGTCAGTCGGATAAAATAGATCCAATCTCCGACGAGCAGTCCGAGAAAAAGGGCACCGGCAAAGAGGCCTGCGAGGAGCATGCTGGTAGCTATCACATAGGGAGGCGCGACGAATCAAGGTGGACATGATGGGTATATGTTGACGGTGCGCGAGCCGGTTAGCACCCAAATATCTTGCTCCGGTTTAAGAAGAAGCATGTTGACTCACGCGGAGAAGTTTGGCTACAGTACGCCGGGCAATGTTTCCGGCGGGCTGTGGACCACATGAATTTCCCGCCTCGATATCGATTTCCCCCGCGTCGCCATCACGGTTTCTTCCTCTGCAGGGGTGCAGTGTGCAGAGACCGGGTCGTGTCAACTTTGGAGGCAACCATGGATCCCGAGAAGATTGAACGTGTGTATACCTCCTATGCGGGGTTTTACGACAGAGTGTTTGGCAAAGTGTTCCATGAGGGCCGCGAATCGGCCATTCGAAATTTGGATGTGCAGCCGAATGAACAGATCCTTGAGGTCGGAGTCGGCACCGGACTAGCCCTTCCCATGTATCCACGCCATTGCCGCATCGTGGGCATTGATGTGTCCGAAGGGATGTTGGCCAGGGCAAAAGAAAAGGCGGCGGCTCATCAGCTTGATCACGTCGAACTACACCGCATGGATGCCGGTGCGATGCAATTCAATGACGACAGCTTTGATACGGTCGTTGCGGCCTATGTCGTCACGGCGGTGCCGGATTATCGAAAAGTGGTCAACGAGATGATTCGGGTCTGCCGCCCTGGTGGACGGATCATCATGCTGAACCATTTCAGCAACGGCAACAAGGTGATTGCCGCCGTGGAAAAAGCCCTTTCCCCGCTGACGAAGCACCTGGGCTGGCGTACGGACTTGTCCCTCAATACTGTGTTGGAAGGGACGTCGCTCCGCATTGCCAGGAATCAACGGGTGAATCCCTTGCGACTGTGGGCCTTGGTGGAATGCATCAACGGCAAGGGGCAGCAGATGAATGGGAACGGTACGGCACACGCTGCTTCAGACTATGCCAGAGGGAACGGCGCCGCTTCGTATTCCAACGGAAACGGGCGGTATTCCCCCGAACACGCCCACTGAGGAGAAACCGCTTCCTCTTTCACGGTTCACGCCGTGACCGGTGTTCCCGAACCAACCAGCGCTCCCATTCTCGACCTGGGATGATCGTGTTGCCGACGAGGCAGTTGCCCGGGAAGCAGTGGGTAATCCGATCGGCCAGGACTTCCAGAATTCGACTCATCCTGCGGTCCTGCATGCCGAATACTCTCAGCAGCAAGCCGAATCCTTGTCCTTCCGGCGGGTGATAGGCCATGACTTGAACCATACTTGCCTCGTCCATCGAGGGATCGTCTGCCGGTTTGAGGCTCCCTTCCCACTGCACCGCCGGATGAATTGCAATAGACCGTCCCGCGTCACGCCAGGTGCAGGGTAGACCGGCCTGATCCAACTCGTTCAACAACCACTGAATGGTGGGACCGTCGGTGCCGACCCCCTGGAAGGTCCAACGGGCGAGTTCCGCGGCCTGTTGGGCTGTGACAATCGGCAAGGTCAGTTCTTCCAGATGAGCCTCGTCGCAGACCACATAGAGCTCGCCTTGAGGATCAAACCAGAAGCGTAGCTTTCCCGCATTGAGTTCCGTCTGGATTACACTCAGCGAGGAACAGTCGATCCCATCCTGTTCAAAGACCGAGAAGTCTGTCACACCGGTCATGGTCAGCTTCGCGACTCGAGCAAGGCCTCGAACCTCATAGTGAATAGTCACGGCAATCGTAGTGCCGGCCGGGACTTCACGCGTCGATCCTTCATCGAAGAGGCGACGCTTCAAGATTTGCACCTCAGTCACATAGCCGCCGCGAAATCCGCCTGTATGGCCGATCAGCCATCGAAGGTCTTCTAGTTGTTTGATCGTGCGGTTCACGGGGGTAATTGTAGCGTAGGCCAAGACCTACGGCTAGGCTGGCGGTCGTATCCAACAAGAGAGGGTGGGGGCCGGAAGTCTCGGGCGTAGGCGTGCCCTCAACTCGCAGGATCCGCAGGGGACCATTCCGACCTTGCTGCACCAAGACGCGGCAACACTGGCCTCATCCCTTCCTTGATTCACCATGAGGAACAACCCGTGCGGCTGGAGGTTGTGCACCACTTGCGAGAAGAGGACCTGCGGGGAAAAGAGAGAAAGCGGCAGTCGCCAAGCCAGCACGGGGGCCGGTGTCACAAAGGGATACCAGGCGGTGATGATATCGGCGGGGGAGCTGTAGCGGCGATAGTCCTGGATGTGGAATTCCGTGTTTGGAAGGTCCTGGATGTAGCCTTGTGCATAGTCGTGGCGACTATAACGATTAATGTATATCCGATGGCCTTCCACCTCGACGCCGATGAGCTTGGCTGGGCGAAAGAAGGTGTGCAGGACGGGAGCGTACCAGAAATTGCTCGACCCGATATCCTGTACGGTCCCACCGGTTGAAGTGGGTAGCCTCAATGCCGACCACCCTTGGTTGAGCAGGTCGAGGTAGTCGTATTGTCGCAGGGCCGTCGTCTGGGTTGCTCGTTGCTCAAACCGCACGCGAAAGCGCCGTTGAAGTGATGCGATTCGCTCATACTGAACTCCGCTGAGATCATGGAGTTTCTGTGCAGGCCGCTCCCGATAGATTCCCCGTGACCAGGCTAGCCGTTCTCCAAGATGGTACCAGAATGCGTGATAGTGCGAGCGGACCCTCTGCTGAAGCGAACAGGGCGGGAGGGTAGTTGTTCGTGGATGGCCAGTGGAAGTGTCGAACGCGGGGTGATCCATGTCAGTTGCAAGTAAAGGCATGACAGATACTTGTCGGTCGATTGAGGGCAGGGCTAAAGGTGGAAATGGAACATGTGGCGGGATCGATCGCCAGGTCGGGCAAGGTGCGGCTGGTACAGCCTGGGTCATTCGGAGAGATCTCAGAAATGGCCAACTCGCGGCTGGTCGGTTACTGGACTACTAAGGCAGGAACTGGGTCGATTCGCACGGTGTAGATCAACAGGTCCGCCTAAGCCTTCTCCATTGTTGCGGTCGGAGACTGGCTGAGTCCGATCGTCAACCCGTCCAGTTGATCCGGAGAGAAGGTGACTCGCCTCTCCCCTATTGACACCAGTGCGCGCTTTTCACGAAGCTGCTGAGCAATCGACGGTAGGTCGGCACAAGCAAATTCAATTCCGAGGAGCCGGTTCCCCTCACCGGGATGAAAACGAAGCAGCGGCCCTGTGCCGAATGAGTGGATCGAGTCTGCGTTCAAGTCCGGCCGATCCAGCAGGCGTCTCCAGCCGGCAAGGTTGGTCGACACCTCGATATCGATCCCTGCAACCCCGGTGATTCCATACGGTCCATTCTGTCGAGCGGTTTGCCAGGTGGCCCGCAACGCTGCGATCTGTTCCTGATGAGGAGCGCTGTGGTTGTCGCACATGAAGACTAGCGAACTACCCAACAGCATGGAAAACGTCTTGGATCCTGCCTCAGTGCCGACCATCCAGGTTCGGAAGTTCGACAATGCTCGACCGACTCGGGAATTTCCTCCCCTTGGCAGACCGAGCCAAAAGGCTGTGTTGGGCTGCCCATCCAGGAGATTGCGTAAAAAGGTGAGGGTTGATCGCATCACAAGAGGCGAGTCGTAGCAGAGCGTCATAGGTGGTGCGTGCAACACCTTTCGAGACGCGAGCCCTTGAACCATCTTCCCGGTCGGCTCCCACGGGGCGAAGCCGAGGCCATAGAACCAGGTTCCTGGAAGTCCCAGCCCATTGAATCGACCGACTTCAATTGTCATGTTGCCGGCGTACAGTCCACCTGACACAAGAAGGCCGCAGTCGGCGAGGGGCCAGGCGATCGGGAGGCCGAACTCATGACGAAATCGAGCAAAGACCCGCTCCACATCCTGCGTTTGGATGAGGATGCGGTCGATCCCACGAATCAGTGGGTCTGGTGTCTGCGGTGTGATCATATGGGCGGGGCTACTTTACGGAAGAAGGAATAGAAAGGGAAGCCATGCGGAAGTGTGGGGCTGTTCTCACGACCAGTGAGTCGGCCTCGATAGGGATCATGATATGGTCGGATGGGGGCTCCTTCCGCCCTCTTTCCGATTCAACATTCGACCATAGGATGAATCGACCGGCAGATTCACCTGCTCGGGAGGGGAAGATTTTGGCATAGATGTCGCTGTCTAGCGCGGGCATGGTTCAGTTACAAGGCTCATAGAATCGTAGATTGCCTGACAGGCTTCGGCCTGTTCATGCACATGCAAGTAAGTGGACTACCTTCTCTCTCCTGTTGGCCTTGATCGCAATTATCAGATGTTGAGGCCTCCGTGGATCCGATCTCCTCCTCGCCTAGCACTGGATCTTGACGTGAGTCAGGTGGCTGTGCCACTAAATGGCTCATGCGGGCGGTGTGTCTTCAACATGTTCCCTTTGAAGGTCCTGGTGCCTTTGCGATGGCCCTTACCAAGCGAGGGGTCAGTCTCGAATCGCATCTCGTTCCGAAAGATGGACTCCCGAAAGATGCAGGTGATCTCCTAATCGTGATGGGTGGGCCGATGTCGGTCAACGATCCTGGTCCATGGATCGTGGAAGAGACAGCCTTCATCAGATCCGTGCTTCAGGCCAACAAGCCGGTGATCGGGGTCTGTCTCGGAAGTCAATTCATGGCTAAAGCGCTTGGCGCCAGGGTGCGATCTGGTAAGGCATTAGAAATTGGCATGACACCGGTTTGCCTCACTGATGCGGGGAAGCAAGACCCTGTATTCGGGGCTTGTCCTGCCACGTTCGATGTGTTCGAGTGGCACGGAGAGATCTTTGATTTGCCAAACGGTTGCGTGCCATTGGCCGGTTCGGATATGGCTCCCTTGCAAG
>JAOUGT010000143.1 GCA_029865485.1 Nitrospira sp. | reverse complement strand
CCACCGGCCAGGCAAAGCTCTCCAAGCCGAGTAGCAGAGTCGCCCATGCCCAGATTTCCGTGATCGACTTCGCCTTCAGCCAGAGAAAGGCCCCGACGACGAGCCCCCATCCGAGTACAATGACCGGAGCGACTGTTCCCCAGATCAGCCAGAATCCGACAACGGCGACAAGAACCCCTAACAGGCAATTGAGCAGTCTCATAGATACAGTCCACCGGTACCTGAAGGGGTCGGAGTCTGACGGGATTGCAGGGCGATGTCAATCCAGAGGGCATACGGAAGGGGTGGTTAGGTCATCGCTTCACCAGCGACGGCATCGAGGAGAGCCTTGAGCTCAAATGGCTTGTGAAGTGTCCGCTTGGCTCCAAACATCTTTGCAACGTCGAGGAAATTGAGAATGCCGATCCCATCGCTCGCTCCCGTCATTGCAATGATGCGAGATTCAGGAAATTCACGCCGCAGCGCCATGATGGCCTCCAATCCATCCTGATCCGGCATCACGATATCCATGAGGACAAGGTCAGCGGGGTTCGAACGGTACCGCTCAAGCCCCTCTTTTCCATTGCAAGCCTCTTCGACACCGTAGCCCGCCCCTTCCAAGGCATCCCGGATCAGTTGACGGATTTCGGCTTGATCGTCAACGACAAGGACCGACAACATCCGGCACCTCAGGTTGTGATGGCGATGGATCTGATCCGGGCTGCGACGGTGGAATGGACTCATGATGGGAGCCGACGGGTTCCAACGCGCGGCGAATGGTGTGAGCCAGCTCACGAACGTTTCTGCCGGCTGCAATCACCTGCAGAATATGGCGATGGGCCTTATTGTCCATAGGAATCAGCGAACAGGCCAACTCGCTGAAACCAAGCACCGCTGTCAGACTGTTGTTGAATTCATGGAAGACCGTGCGAGGGATGGTCTGCTGCGACTCCACCGTGGGGAGATGTGGCAGAACAGTCGTGAGAGGCTTCCGATCCGTACTATCGACGAGCATCCCGACGGTCCGACATGGCTGAGGTGCGGAATCTCCTTGATCAAACCAGGTCACGTAACAGAGATCGATCTTACGAATGGCTCCATCAGGCCGAACAATACGATAGCTCACCTCAAAGATCCGATCTTCATCGGGATTCTTAACGGATCGGACCATCACAGCTATGCTATCTCGATCGGAGGGATGGACCAGCTGCAGATATCGCTCCAGCGAAGCTTGTTCTTCCGTCCCAATACCATGAATAGTCCGTAGGATCGGAGACCACCAGACCGAATCTGCCCGGTGGTCATACTCAAAGACCCCGACCTGCCCAACCTGCACGGCGAGATCCAGACGCATGCGATCATCCCGGAGTGTCTGTTCGACTTGATGGCGATCCGTGATGTCTACCATGCTCACCAGGAGCGACGGCCCCGAGGACAGAACAATCGGATATAGGCCTATCTCGGTAGGGAATCGAGAACCATCCTTCCGCAAGCTGTGCAGCTCCACTCCGGTTCTTGAAAGATAGTCCCCCGAAACCGACAAGACCTCACGAAATTCACGAGCATACCGGGCACGATCAAGGACCTGAAACAGAGAGTCGACAGGACGGCCGACCAGTTCTCCGTACACATACCCGAACATCTGTTCAAGCTTCCGATTGGCAAGCGAGATCGTTCCTTCTCGGCTCACCAGGGCCATACCACTGGACGACGCATCCAACACAACCTTGAGCTGAAGCACTCGTTCCTCCGCCAGTGTGGCCATGAGCTTGTAATCGGTAATGTCTTCGAGGGTTCCCGACATCCGGATAGGCTGATCCGGCAGCCCATGCATGAGGACGCCTCGGCACCGGACAAATCGCACGACGCCGGAGGGTTGAATGATTCGGCAGTCGATATCGTACGGGCGGTCGGAGGTGAACGTCTCTTCAAACAAGGCGAGAACACGATCACGATCCTCCGGATGAAGCGCGTTTTTGAAGGTGTCATACGTCGGCGGCACAGACCCAGGCTCGTATCCCAAGATCCGGTACTGCTCGGCTGACCACAGTTCTGTCCCCTGCGCGACATCCCACGCCCAACTGTTCATCTCCGTCATGGACTCCGAACGGCGAAGATCTTGGAGGCCCTGGGCAACATCGTCTCCCTTTCGATTCACATGCACCCGGTCTGAAAAACAGATCAGAAACGATTCCTGCCCCTCCCACACGATAGGCGTGATCGACATCTCAACCGCAACCGTACCTCCATCGAGACGCAGAACGTTGGTGTCCCACTGGCACTCTGTATCAGGTGATGAGATTCGGACGAGTTGTTCGCGAACCCTCTCTCGGAACTCCTGATGAATCAAGCCCAAGAATGCCTGGCCGACGACGTGAGCGTCGGAACTCGCTCCGAGGATCCTCAATCCAGCCATGTTCACATACACAACATCCCCGTCCGTCACTACCAACACCCCTTCTGAGACGGACTCGCACAACAGCGTCGGCGCCAGCCTCCCACTCCGATCGGCTTCCAACGCTCGAACATGTGAGACATCGCGCATGATCCAAATGACCTCGGTCAGTCGCCCAGCCCTGTCTTTGATGGGAGAGAGCGTCACCTCATTCCAGAACGACGTGCCGTCCCTTCGGTAATGGCGAACACAGACTCGACAAGCCCATCCATCCTGAAGGCCCAGTCCAAGCGTTTCCATCGAGGCACGATCGGTATCGGGGCCACTCAGAATCGTGCAGGTTTGACCAATGAGTTCATACTCCGCATAGCCGGTCAGTGCGAGGAAGGCTCCATTCACCTCACGGATAGGATGGTGCGGGAGTGTCGCGTCGGTCACTAGGACACCGCACTGCGTTCCCTCAATGACCTGGGCCTTTCGGAGGTTCTCACGCTGGAGTCGAAACACACGCCAGAGAGCGAGACTCAGCAGAAGCAGCATTCCTAGGAAAAGACCGGCTGCCATGATGGACAACCTCCAGGTATGCCCGGACAACATACAGCGGCGTCGAGTACCCGGCTATTGCGGTCCACAGACCCCGAAAAAACGGATGGCCACAAGGAGCAATAGCGACGAAACTCCTCCCAAGGATCGCTGGAGTCTCGCAGTCCATAATTTTAGTTATGAACACGAATAGAGCAGGGTAAACTTACAGAAATCGACAGAGGAATACCAAAGGACGATGGGGTTACCGGAGGCAAATTTTGCCTCTACCAGGCTAGAGCCGAATGTGATGAGCCTATCCTTGTCGTTTCACAAAAAAAGCGGCAGCTTGTGCCCGCCGTGTGATGCGAAGTTTCTGAAACACGTTCGCTAAATAGTTCTTGACCGTTTTATCGCTGAGCCCGAGAGCGACGGCGATTTCCTTGTTGGTCTTGCCTTCAGCAACCAGGGCCACGACTCGTTCCTCTTGAGAGGACAGTTGATCCGTACCCGGTGTGGTCGGGAGATCGTGCAATCCTCTGAGCCATCGCAGTGCCCGCTCGGTGACCGTAGAGTCCAAAATGGATTGACCTCGTGCCACCGAGCGGATGGCTTCCAATAAAGCGCCTGAATCAATTTCCTTGAGCACGTAGCCCTGTGCACCGGCCAGAACGGCGGCCAGCACGGAATCATCGTCGGCGTACGAGGTCAGGAAAATGACGCGGATGCTCGGGAGCGTCCCAAGGATTTCGCGACAAGCATCGACCCCAGACCCATCAGGAAGACGGACGTCCATCAAAACGATGTCCGGCTTCAGCTTCAGGGACTGCTGAATCGCATCTCCCATGGTACCGGCTTCCCCGACGATACTGACGCCTTGGTTCTGTCCCAGCACCGTCCGGAGCCCCACACGAATCACTTCATGATCGTCGACAAGCAATACACGAATGGTTTGGGCCTTAGTTGTGAGCATGGTGACCATCCTTTGAAAGATCGAGTGAAATCTTCGTTCCCTTGCGAGGCGTTGACTGCAAAGAGAACACACCGCGGACTTTTTGAGCCCGCGCGGCCATATTGCTCAATCCATGACCAACTCCCTGAGCCGAGCTCGTATCGAACCCGACGCCGTTATCAGTGATGGTCAGTCGAACCGATCGTGCGAGATCTCGAAGTGACACCGTGATGCGAGTCGCACCGCTGTGCCGCAATGCGTTGCTGACTCCTTCTCGTACGATGTTGAGAAGATGCAGGGCTTGTTCGGCAGAAAGCTGACGTGCGGACGCTTCATCGATCCGCGCCTGGCATTTCGCTGACGCCGAACTGGACATCGTGGCAACCAGATTCCGGAGCACCGTCGGAAAGTCGCCTCCCTGAGTCACTTGAGACTCGAGGCCGGCGATGAAATTCCGAACCTCTCCCATCACCTGATTGAGTTGCCCAATCCCCTGATCGAGAGTCTTCATGAACTTTGCCGCGATCGGCCCAGGCTGTTGCCGAATCAGGGGCTTACATCCCTCCAGTCCAAGTCCCACGGCATACAAGGCCTGAAGAATCCCATCGTGAAGATCCTGGCTGATCCGTTCTCGCTCTTGAAGCGCCGCCTTGAGGTCTCGTTCGCGTTGGAGCAGCATCTCTTCCATCCGTTTGCGTTCGGTAATGTCGGTCGCGGCTCCGAGCACCAGATGGACCTGCCCCTCATCATCAAAAATCGGCCGCTTGACTGTCTGCAACCAGCGTGTCCTTCCCCAGGTATCAGTGATCCGCTCCTCCGGGATGAACTGGTCTTTCCCAACATTGAATACCTCAAGATCGCTTCGTCGAAAGAACCCCACCGCTTCCGTATCGGTATTGAAGTCCGCATCCGATTTTCCGATCAACTCTTCCACCGTCGTGCCATACCAATCGGCCACAGCTTTATTGGCGACCGCAAACCGTCCCTCACGATCCTTGGCAAAGATGAGGTCTGGGTCGGTGTCGATGACCTGTCGCAAGAACGTATGGGAGCGATGAAGCTCGGCTTCCACCCGCTTGCGCTCCCCGATATCACGCAAGATCATGCAGACGTACTCTTTCCCCTCATGCTGTAGGTAATTGACCGTCACCTCCGTCTCCAAGACAATGCCGGTTCGTGACCAAAACCTGGCCTCAAAGGTCAAGGCTCCCTGCTGTTTGAGATAATGCCAATGCGTCATCCACCGTTCCACGGGAAAATTCGGGTCGATATCATGAATCGTCATGGCCGTCAGTTCCTCACGCGAATACTCGAACATTCGGCATGCGGCATCATTGACGCTGAATATTCGCGCGATCGGGTCCAACCATAAGACGGCCTCAACGGCCTGATCGACAGAGAACTGGGTCAACCGCAGCGCCTGTTCCAAGCGTCGACTCTCTGTAATATCATCGCCAACCGTCACGCTGCATTGCTTGCCGTTCAACTCGATCAGTTCCGATGACAAAAGACAGTGACGGATATTGCCGTTCTTACTCCGTAGTTGAACTTCCATGTTTCGGATGGATCCCTGGCTGTTCAATAGTTCGAGGTAACGAGCCCGTTCCTCGACAGAATGCCAGAGCCCTATCTGCACCGTCGTACGCCCCACCACTTCGTCTTTACGATATCCAAACAGATTCCACGCCGCCTCATTGGCATCCACCACCAAGCCAGAATCCATTTCGCTGATCACGACCGGGTGAGGACTGGCTTGGAATGCCTTGGCGAAACGTTCTTCGCTGGCACGCAGTGCTTCTTCGGCTTGCTTACGGTCCGTAATGTCGCTCGCAACCGTCACCACACAAAGCACTCCATTGAGCTCTGCGAGATCAGCGGAAACCAGAAGATAGCGCAGCGCACCAGATTTCGTCCTTAGCGCAAACTCCATGTTGTGCACTGGCTGACCAGCTTTTAACCGGTCGATGACCCGTATTCTCTCTTCCATATTCGGCCAGATCCCGAGCATCAGCGTGGTGTTGCCGATCACTTCCTCTCGACGGAAACCGAACAGCTCCAGGCAAGCATCGTTCACCTCGATACAACGGCCCGTTGCTGCCTCCGTAATCCCGATCGGATGAGGACTTGTTCGGAAGGCTTTGGAGAATCGTTCCTCGCTTTCCCGTAGGGCCTGCTCAGCCTGCTTACGCTCGGTGATATCGAGAGTGGCCCCGATCAAATGTGTCAGTCGTCCCGCTGAATTGCGCACGCCGTGTCCACGCACATCGGTCCAAATAACAGAACCGTCCCTTCTGATCACGCGGAGCTCGTCGTGGTACTCGTCGGATACTCCGCTTTGCACCTTTTCCCAGTTCTTCAGGACAACCGACTGATCGTCCGGATGTACCAGCTGCATCCAACACAAGGGATCGGTCGAGAGTTCTTCCGGACCATAGCCGAACAGCATCTTGAGATTGGTGTCGCCATAGTGGCACCCCTTGAGGACATCCAATTCCCAAACCCCTACTTTGCCGACGGCGGTGGCACGCGCATAGCGCTCTTCGCTCTCCCGTAATTCAGCCGTACGTTCCATCACCTTGCGTTCTAATTCGTCATGTGCCCGCCGGAGCGCATCTTCAACCCTCTTATGCTCCGTGATGTCTTGGAACGTTCCGTAGGCCCGAACTGCCCGTCCTTCCAGGACATCGACCTGGCCGGTTGCCCGCACCGCGATTCGTCGGCCCTTGACTGAAACGAGTTCTAGTTCGAGATCCCAAGACTGCCCCAGCGTGACCGCGCTTCTCCATGCCTCGGCAATAATCGGGCGGCTTTCGGGCGTGTAAAAACTCAATGCCGTTTCTACCGTCGGGCTGAACAACTCTGGCGTTGTGTCGTGTAGTCGGTACGTCTCGTCGCTCCACCACAGCCGGTCTGTAAGAAAATCGAAGTGCCATCCTCCGATTTTGGCAATCGATTCCGTTTTGGCCATTAACGCCAACTGCTGCTTGTGATGGGTGATGTCCTCGGCAATCCCCGCAATGCGATGCTCCCACCCCGCCATCCTGACTCGGCGATCGGAAATCCAGCGGATGTGGCCATCTCGCCCCACGATTCGATACTCACAATGGAACACCGCGCTCGCTCCTGCGGCGACAAACCGATCATGGCTTGCCTCCACCCGAATACGGTCATCCGGATGGATTGACTCAAGCCACAGAAACCAATTTTGATAGATTTCTTCGCGCTCAATCCCCCAGATAAAGGTAAACGCCGAATTGACGTACACAACCTGCCGTTCGTCCGATGCCACATCGGCGATCCAGAATGCCGAACTGACCGACTCCGCGAACTGCTGCCACCGAGCCTCACTCTCACTCAGCGCCTCCTGTGCACGATTACGCTCGGTAACATCGGTTGCGATGACGCCAATGGCAGAAAGACGCCCAGCGGCATCGGCCACGGGGAATTTCACGACGATACTTACACGAAGTCCGTCTCGCTGTTGCATGACTTCTTCGAATTCCAGTCCGCGGCCGCTGGTCAATACCGCTCGATCACCTGATCGAAGCTGCGCGGCCTGCTCCTGGGGGAACAGTTCATCATCTGTCCTCCCCAAGGCCATACCGGGAGCAATCCCCAATACCTCCTCGAACCGTCGGTTCGTATAGAGATACCGTCCATCATGATTCTTCAGGCAGGTCACATTCGGCGCATGGTCAAAAAATTGCCTGAACCGTTCTTCACTCCGGCGCAGCGCCTCTGTCCGCTCATCCACCTGCCGCTCTAACGTCGCATTCAGATTAGCCAGATCTTCTTCGGCTCGTTTGCGTTCGGTGATGTCGGTGGCCACTCCAAGGACCATAGTTGCCGCGCCCTCTTCATCAAGAATCGGCCGCTTGACGGTCTGCAACCAGCGGACAATTCCGGTGGCATCCGTGATCTTCTCCTCCGCAGTCGACCATTCCTGCAAGGAATCCATGATGTGAAGATCCTTCCGGCGGAAGAACTCCACCTCAGACTGATCGGGGTTGAAGTCGGCATCCGTCTTGCCGATCAGGTTCTCTACCGTCGTTCCATAGGCCTTGGCCACGGCCTGATTGGCCAGAGTGAACCGGCCCTCTCGGTCTTTTGCAAAAATGAAATTGGGGACCGTATCGATGATTTGACGAATGAAGGCGTGCGATCGCTGAAGCTCGTACGCGTGACGCGTTTGGTCGGCCAGGTATCTGGCTCGTTCGACCTCGACCGCGATCCGCTGACCGAACACCCGCAACAGCGCCAGCTCTTCATCGGTAAACACACGGGGCTTGTCGTCCAACAGACACGTGACCGCCGCGACCTGGCCGTGCGCGTCTAGAGAAGGGAATCCGCAATACGACACGGCATTGTGGTCCTGAAGGAACGAGGCCCGAGGGAACCGCTCCATGACGCGATCGAAGAGGCGGAGCTCCTTGTCCATCTCGACGGTGGCGCAAGGGGTGCCATCCAGCGGACATCGGCCCGCGTCGATCACAACCTGACCGTTGATGTAGACTGCCTTGAAATGGAGTTCCTGACCGACAATTTCCGACAGGCAGACCACCCGAACCTTGAACAACTCTCCAATCATGCGTACGACCCGCTCAAAGATCTCTGTGGGATCGCCGGACAGGGTCAGGCTGAGTTCGGACAGTTTCTTTAACTGCTCAAGACGAGCGGCTTCACGTTGGGCTAGACGCATGGACTCGGTCACATCCTGGACAGTGCCGAAAGACTGCTGTGGCGAACCCTGTGCGTCATAAGTTGTCTCGCACCGTTCTTGGACATATTTCACCCGCCCGTCCGGTAAGAGCAGGCGATGCACGATCTCACCTGGCATTTTATCCCGTACCAAGTCGGTATAGGCACGCTCCACAGCAGATCGGTCGTCCGGGTGCACCGCTGACAAGAAGGTCTCGAACGACACGTCGACCTGATCCTCGTTGATTTCGAAAATTCGTTGAGTCTCAGCGGACCAGCTGAGCCGGTTCGCCTTCAGATCCAATTGCCAGCTGCCCAAGTGTGCGATGCGTTGGGCCTCCTGTAATCGTGCCTCGCTTTGCTTGAGCTGTACTTCCATGGATATACGTGTGGTGATATCACGAGCAACCCCGAGTACACCCTTGACCTCCCCGGTTTCGTTGCGGAGCGGTATCTTGAAGGTGTCGAAAATCGAG
>JAOUGT010000300.1 GCA_029865485.1 Nitrospira sp. | reverse complement strand
GATTTGGACAGGAAGCCGAGGTGTTGGCCTGGAGCATGGTCTTTCTGTTTCAGCCGATCTCCTGTGTTTTCTACCCTCTGGAAGTGTTGCCGGCCTGGCTTCAGGGGATCGCGTGGGTCAACCCGGCCGCACATATTTTCGAGGGAATGCGGATTGTGCTCACGACCGGACAGGCGCCGCTCACGCATCTAGCCTGGGCTGTCGGGCTCAATGGGGTGCTGCTCGTCGGCGTTGTCGGTTGGTTTTACCGAACGATGGCCTACTGCAAAGACCAAGGGCTACTGGTTCGAGTTGGAGAGTAAAGTTGTAATCGGCAAGTCGCTATGCTAGTGTAGCTCTGACTCGTATCGCCCTGGGCCTCGCGATGCTGAGTGACTATCAGAGAAGGCCCACAATGTCGATGTTGCCTTGTCCGGGAATCTCGTCGGAAGTCAGACCTAAGCCGCTGCATCGATCGCGTCTTCGGCCCGCTCCTTCCCCGTTCCTCGTGCTCAAGACAATGTCATTATCCTAAAGGAGGAACCCCAATGGGTTCGAAGATCTATGTCGGTGGGTTGCCCTACTCGGCGACCGAGCAGCAATTGAGTGACTTATTCGCAGCGCATGGTGCAGTGGCTTCGGCACGCATCATCACGGATAAGTTCACCGGGCAATCCCGGGGATTCGGCTTCGTGGAAATGTCGTCTGATGCCGAAGCTCAAGCTGCCATCACGGCACTCAACGGGTCAGAAATGGGTGGCCGGACTCTAACAGTCAATGAAGCACGTCCCCAAGAACCGCGGACCGGTGGCGGCGGCGGTGGTGGACGTGGTGGATTCGGTGGAGGCGGTGGTCGCAGTGGAGGCGGTGGAAAGCGCGATCGCTGGTAAGTAATCGGTTCCAGACAGTTGGAGAGAGGGGCTGCCATGAATGATGGCAGCCCCTCTTCTTTTTGAGCTTGATGAAAAATGGTTGCCGTACTTCGGTGAGGGAGCCGATGTCGGCCAGGATGGGTGTGGGATCATGAATGGATTGCCATCAGTCATCACGTCAGACGACATCGCCACATTTTCATTTCAGCGGAACCCGGTGTTGGTCCTTGAGAACTTTTGGTCCGCTGAAGAGCGACAGTTCTTTCGTGATCGGATGAATCAGGCGGCCTGGAAAAGTCTCTCGGATCTACCTAATGTCCGAGAAGATTTTCCGCAATCGGGCGATTGGGCGAAGGCAGAGATCGGTCATTTGGAAGGGCAACGGTTGTTGTCGCGGGTTCAATTTCCATTCATCCAAGACTATATCGAGTCCTTCCCCAATATCGTCGGGCGACATTTGGGATTTAGCTACTACTCGTATGCTGTTGGCGACTGCCTCCTGACCCATGATGATACGGATCAGGGGCGGCCTCTCGCAGGGCGTCGGTCTCTGCAACGCCGGATTGCCCTGGTGACGTATCTGCATGAGGAATGGCAGCCGGATTGGGGAGGTGAATTGATCATCTACGCCAGACGAGCAGGCACACAGACCGGTCAGCCTGACTTGCTCGCGACACACTGTATTGAGCCGCGGCCGGGATCATTGGTGATGTTTACTGTTCCTCGGTTCCATCGAGTGTGTCGAGTAGACGCCACGGCAGGTCAGCACCGGCGATTATCAATTGCCGGATGGTTTATGACGGAGCATGTGTAACGGCGGGCTCAGTGCAATTGATGGGGCATGTGCACCGGTAATGGGGTTTGTTCGCAGTGCGTTGACAAACCCTGCACTGACTCTAAAAAGGATCGGCGCGTAGGGTGGGAGACGGGATCTGGATGCCCCGCAGGCTGTTCAGAAAGGCCGTCCAGCAAGGCCGCAGCGCGCGAAGAGGCGAAGCGTACTCTTCTCTGTACGTTGAGCCTCTGAGCGATGCGAGAACGCCGCTGGCGGGCTTTGTCAACAGCCTGTTAGCCGAACCACTCGGCGTCATTGGCGGCACGGGTGGGTTTTTCCACTCCCAGGGGCATTGCCGGCTGGGCGAGTACATTCTTTACTAAGGCGATCAGGCGGTCCCGTTCGAAGGGCTTTGCCAGAAACGGGAGCGTTCCCCGTTTGATCCCGTGGCTGGTCAGGTCTTTCTCAGGATTGCCTGACATGAGAATAATACGAAGTTCGCTCCGGATCATGGTGGCTCGGACTGCCAGCTCATGACCATGGACGTGCGGGAATTGGTTCCCGGTTGAGGCGAGTTGAAAACCAGGTGGTGGCAACACAAGGTCTGTCAGCAAGAGATCGATGGAGCCCTTATGCTGCGCGCAGATCTTGAGCGCTTCCGAGCTGCTGTCGGTCCCCAGCACAGCAAACCCTGCTTCCTCAAGTAACGCTTTGCAGAGGTTCACGATCGGAAGTTCGTCGTCCACGACTAAGATTGTTGACTGGCCGCTTGCTGTCGGAACTCGTTGCGGACTGGTCATTGGTAGGTTCTCCCGCATCAATCATAGCGCTGGACACACCAAAGGGCGAGCGAAACCGCTGTTTCAGTCTGGAACGACGCATCTGGCGGTTCAAGGTGCCGTTGGGGTACTATCCGTTTTGGCGAGGTTGTCAGGGAGAGGACGACCTCCTCAATCGTGACTGGTTCGACTCTTGATGGCCTCCAGTCTAATTTTATCAAGAGTGATGTGTACTGACTTCTCTTGCGTGA